>CAYNXW010000029.1:0-14944 GCA_964401265.1 uncultured Pirellulales bacterium
CCTGAGGGGACAGCAGACATTCCGATTCCATAACGACTACCTCATCCTGGGCCATGATGCCCAAAAACTGTGGATTCATCTCAAGCGAAAGAGTGAGCAGCCGTAGGGCGGATGGCAACATCCGCCGGCCACCAACCCGTTACCCAAATCTCGCCTGTAACCACCCGACACCCCCCCCTCCACAAGCCCCCAGCACCGCTGGGGGACCTTCTCCCTTCAGTAACCATTCCGCCCGCACCCACCCGCCCTCCCACAACCACAAGCCCCCGGCAGGCGTAGGGCTGGCCGTGCCCGCCAGCAGAACTATCTCCCGCCCTCTCCGTGGCGAGGGCATCTTGCCCTTGCATAAGAACCCCTCGCCATAGGCGGCACCTCCTTTGACCTGTTAAGATAGGCAATCTGGGCAAACTGGACTTGTGCGCACTCCTGGAAATCACCCCTCGAAAACACCCCAAAAACAGCTCAGTTTGGTCCCAAAACGTCTGAGTTTGTACCCCAAACGGCTCAGTTTGGACCAATTTCTTCCCACTTCTTGAAGGTCGCTGACCAAAACGCGCTCGCTACAATCGGTATAACTTGCCTATCTTGCCAGGGCGTCTTTCATTTTCTCTACCACCATTGCGCACGCACCCGCGTTTTCAGCCCAAAAACGCACCCCCTCTGGCCGCACTTTCGTCAGCACCCCTGCTAAGGGGCTGACGGGATTATCGAATGACGCCAAGCCGCACTCGATCTTCAGGCCGTGGTGTTTGGCTGTGAAATCCCCCGTGTGAGCAGATTGTAGCAGGTGCCGCTAGTCTTCCTGTGCCCGCTGCACCTCGCGCAACGCCTGGTCAATACTGGCGATAGCACAATTCGCCGCTGTAATCGCCTGACGCATCGCCTCCAGACCCCGCTGACGCCGCCCGTCATTTTCCCCCGTCTCGGCCGGCTCCTGGTCGTCCTCACGCTGACGTTCATACTCGGCCAGCAACTGGTCGCGCAGCGTCTCCGCCTGCTCCCGCGCCTGGCGAATCTCCTGCAAGGCATGGAGGTATTCGCTATGATCTAGTGGCTCCGTCATCGCCGTCTCGTGCCCCCACGTTCGCCGTGGCCACCCCTGCCCATCCGTCTCAAACACCCCTCTCACGACCGCCTTTCGTTCGCCCCCGCTCATGGCCTTATCACGCACCCGCCTCGTTGCCGCTTACTCGCCCACGCCCCGGCCCGCCCCCTGGAACGTGCTGACCCGGTCCTTGCCCGCCGTTTTCGACTCGAACAACGCCATATCCGCCGCGTTGACGAAATCCTCTATCGTGCAGTCCGCCTTGTACTGGCCCACTCCCACGCTCACCGATACCGCAATCTCACCATCGGTCAGCTCCACGGGACGCCGTCGCACCATCTCCGAAAGCCGACGTGCCACCACCAATGCCTCCTCCAGCTGCGTGTTCGGCAAGATAATCGCGAACTCATCCCCGCCGTAACGCGCTGAGACATCGATGTCACGCGTACAGGCCGTGATCTCTTTAGCTACATGCATTACCACCGCGTCGCCCGCCCGGTGGCCGTGCCGGCTGTTGGCTTCCTTGAGATTGTCCAGGTCAATCATCACCAGCGACAACGCCCCTCCGTAACGCCGGCAACGCTGCACCTCTTTATCCAGTCGATCATAGAAAGCACGATAATTCAGCAGGCCTGTCATGCTATCGGTTCGGGCCTGCTGGCGTACCTCTTCATAGAGCTGAATGTTCGACATCGCCGAGCCGATAATCTCGCAGAGCAGCTCAATCGGGGGCTGGTCAGCGGCCGCATCGAAAGACGCCCCGTCAGTTTTGTCCGCTAAGTTCAATACCCCCAAGGCCTTATCGCCACTCAACAGCGGGGCGATGATACAACTGTTCGAGTTGTATCGGTTGGCATAGGCCCGCTGAATAGACAGGTCGCCGCCCGTCTCAACCACGTTGAAGTCGCGAATCAGCAGCAGCTTACGTTGGGCCAACGCCAAGGCCATCGGTGAATGGGCGTGCTCGCTGGCCAGCACCACCCGCTCAATCGGATAGGGGTGGTTGTGTCGCAACAAGTGAAACACCTGCTGCTCCTCGTCAAAACGGTATAGCGAGGCGTACCGGGCCGAAATCAGCTCCGGTATCTTCTCGACACACACCGAGGCGATCTTGTCCAGGTTGAGACAGTTGATCTGGCGAGACAGAAAGCTTATCTGGCTGATCTTGTCCAGGACACTGTTCTGCACGTTGAGATCTAAGTCAATTTGCAGCAACTGTTTACGCAGCTGACTCATCTGTTGTCGCAGGTGGCTGTTGGGCTGGCCCGCCGAGGCCTTGAGCGAACGCAACTGCTGTAAGTATAGCTCGAGACGTTTGTGAAGGGCCTCCTCCGCGATGGGGGTCACCAGGTAGTCGCCCACCTCGCCACGGACCACCGCCGGCAAGGCCTTCCAGTCAGTCGGGGCCTCCTGGAGCACGGCCACCGACATGTCGGCCTCGCCAAACCCCTCCAAGAGGGCCGATTCCTGTGGGCCAATAGCCCGTTTATCCAACGAGGCCTCCTTGGCCTCCACATCGATCAACAGCAGGCAGGAGGCCGACGCCTTGGGCGAAGCCCCGTCTTTAACACCTTTGCCTGCGGGTTTCTTACCTTCGAGGAGCCCCCGATAAGGAATCGACTGGCCAGAGGCCCAGCGACGCAACTGCTGGTCCAGCTGTTCATTGGTGCCGGTGTACCTGATGTGCGGCGTGCTCATGTTGTGGTTGCTTGACTTCAACACGCTATATGTTGTTTCTTCGCGGGTTCGACTTAGTAAGAGATTGTCACGCTTGTTGCCTTTATCGGCTAATGCTTGCGGCACTATTGGTGAAAAATGGCAAAAAAACGGTGGAAAACGAGTTTGACACAGCGGGCGGCAAAAGGTATTTTGCAAAGTGTAAAATACATTATCGGCCTTTAAGGGGCTCTTGGCAAACGGGCCCATCCATGACTCGCTAGGCTTCTGCCCGAGCCCCCGGCCAAGAAAGTGGCCGTGTGTGCCTGTCGCTATTTGAGCCTGCGAGTCGTCCGTCGTGGCCGCGTTCGCCGGATTTGTGAGATTTCTCGAAAGGCTTGTGAAGTAATGAGTGGGATAGCCGAGCGGTTGAAAGCCAATCCCCCCCGCAAGGGGTACCGAGTGGGCGAGATCGCCCGTTTCAGCGGGCTTTCCCGGCAGACGGTGCATAACTACACCATTATGGGCCTTATACGCGAGCAGGAGTGGACCGAGGGTGGTCACCGCTTGTATGACGAGTCGGTCTTTGCGCAATTGGCGTTGATAGATGAGCTCAAGAGCACCCGGACGTTGCGTGAGGTGCAAGCGGAATTGTCTCGCCAGGAACAAGCAGTCGCCGGCGAATCGCCGGCCTTTCAGGGTCCGGCCAGGTCGCAATCGCGTGAAGGTCCGGCCCAAGCGTTAGCTCGCGACGTCGAGCCGGTTCGTTAGGCCCTTCGCCAGGCCTTTCGGGTTTGACCGTCTAATAGAGTACCTTAGACCCTCAGTTGCACGGCAGGAAGCCGCATCGGGAATCATGGACGATTCGCAACACACAAAAACGACCCTCCGCCAGGCATTGTCTGGTCAATGGCAGATCCCATTGTTCCTGCTCTCGAGTGCCGCCTTTGCAGCGCTGCTGCTGTACTTGCGGCCCTCGACGGAGCCGGAGACGTTTGAGCAGCGTTTGGGTAATGTGCGGGCTCTTGCCCAGAGCAATCGTTACGCCGAGTTCTACGTCGAGGCCGAAACGTTGAGGCAGCGTCTGGACCAGCCGGTCGAGCTGGCGCGGCTGCACGCCTTGGCGGCGCAGACGCGAGCCAAGCAGCTGCGGCAGAAGAACCAGTTGGCGACCTCCGTGTCCTATCTCAGCGACGAAGCCAACTATAGGTCTATCATCAAGGATTATTGCGAGGCCTTGGCGGGGGGCGAGCCTGCGGCGGGTACGGTTGAGCACATTGAAGCATTTAACGATCTGGCCCTGGCGTACTGGTGTCTGAACGAGAGCGACAAGGCGCTGGTGGCGGCGGAGAAGACGATTGCCTTGTGCGATTCCTTTGAGGGTGTCTACTATCGCATGGTGGTGGAGATGCTTTTCGGTGCGCGTCCCAAGGCCTACCTTACGCGGAGCATGGAGCTGCTGGAAACGGCGTTGTCGGCACCGGAGGCCAGCGACGACGATCGGGCCTGGGCCTTTGTGCGTAAGGCGGAGGTGCTTATCGCTCAGGGCAGCGAGGAGGAGGCGTTGACATGGCTCGAGTCGCCCAGCGCGGCGGTGGAGCAGTCGGCGTATATGGAGGAGGTGACCTATCTTCGGGGGGCGGCGTTGCGTCACGCGGGTCGGCTCGACGAGGCCGAGCAAGTCCTTCGCCCGCTTCTGGCCGCCATGAGCAGCCGGGGGGACTTGTACGCGCAGACGGCGTTGGAACTGGGCAAGATTAATTACCAGCAGTACCGTGACCAGCAGGCCAAGCGTTTTTACGAGTTGGTGGAGACGTCGCAATCGGAGAACGACTGGGAGACGGCGTCGTTTGTGGGGTTGGCGGAGTGTGCGGCGTTGCAGCAGCGGTATGTGGCGTCGTTGTCGTATTACACGCGGGCGGTGGAGCGTCTGGAGAAGCGGCCGAACAACCGGGCGGTGGGCCAGAAGCAGCTTCAGCAGAGCCTGGCGTTGCAGGGCCAGAAGCTGGGTTTGTTCAAGCAATATGAGCAGGCCTTGCCATTTCTGGAGTTGGAGCAGCGGGTAGCGCCGCGAACTGATCGCGAGGCGGCCTATCGCTACGCGAAGATGCTGGGCAACCGGGCAGAGCAACTGCGGGAGGCGTTAGCGTCGACGGAGTCATCGTTGGCGTCGGTGGAGCCTTCGGAGCAGGAGCAGTCCTGGGTGGAGCAGCAGCGTCAGACGATGGGCGTCTGCTACGAGTCGGCGGCGAAGCAGTTGCTGCGGGTAGCGAAGCTGGCCGGCGGTGACGACGGGCTTTACGGTGATTGTCTGTGGCAGGCGGCGGATTGTTACGACCGGGCGGGCAATACGGCGGCAGCGATCGAGACGTGGGGGCGTTTTGTGCAGGAGCGTGAGGGCGCGCCGCGTTGGCCACGTGCGGCGTTTCAGTTGGCCCAGACGTATCAGGCGACGGGCCAGTTCCGGGAGGCGATTGCCTACTACGAGGCGGTGTGTGGCAAGTATCCCAAGTCGCTGGCGGCGGCGGACGCGATGGTGCCTTTGGCGCAATGTTGTCTGGCGTTGGAGCCACCGGACCGGGAGAAGGCGTCGTTGATTTTGCAGACGGTGTTGCAGGATCCGGCCTTGACGCCTCGGGCGCCGCGTTTTCGTGACGCGATGTTCGAGCTGGGTCAGTTGTATTATGACGGTCAGACGTACGCCCAGGCCATCAACACGCTGACGGAGGCGATTGACCGTTACCCTCAGGACGAGCAACTGGGCAAGTACATGTACGTGGTGGGTGATTCGTACCGGCGTAGCGGTTTGGCGTTGGACAGGACGTTGGCGGAGCTGGCGTCGGACCCGACGGCGATGATTGCACGGCAGCGGTTATCGACGGAGCGTGCGGGTCATCTGGAGAGTGCGTACGGGTACTTCGACAAGGCGGTGGAGTTTTACGAGGCGATTCCGGCGGGGCGGCGTAGTGAAGTGGACCAGATGTATCTTCGACATTGTTGGCTTTACCGGGCGGACTGTCTTTTTGACGTGGGTCGGTACGGGGAGGCGGCGGATTTGTACGAGGCGGCGGCCTTGCGTTACGAGCAGACGCCGACGGCGTTGGCGGCCTTGGCGCAGATTGTGAATTGCCAGGTAAAGCTGGGTCAGTTTGACGAGGCGCGTTCGGCGAATCAGCGGGCGATCTGGCAGTTGGCGAAGATGCCGGAGGGTGTATTTGAGGCGCAGTCGAGCCGGTTGGACAGGCAGGCTTGGCTGGCGTGGTTTGAATGGACGAAAGCATCGAACCTTTGGTAGCAGAAGGGAGCGACGATGGGGTCAGGCCAGGCACAAGAGATAGGTGTTCGATTGATCGACCTGCTGACGCAGCAACGGTTGGTGTGTCGGCAGTTGCGTGAGTTGGCGCAGAAGCAGTCGGACCTGGTGGACGGCAAGAATCCGGAGATGCTTTTGCGGGTGCTGGCGGGTCGTCAGCGGATCATTGACCGGCTGGCGGTGATAGACAAGGAGCTCAAGCCTATGCGTCAGGCGTGGGAGGCGGTGTCGGAGGGGTTGCCGGTGGCGCAGCGTGATCAGGCGCAAGAGCTGGTTGCGGAGGTGCAGGGTATTTTAGGCGATATTATTGCCCGTGATGAGAAGGATTCGCAGACGTTGCGTAGCCAGCAGCAGCAGGTAAGCAGCGACATTCGCGGCACCTCGGTGGGCAAACGCATGACGCAGGCGTATGGCAAGAGCGTCGGTAGTGGGGGCAGCCGGTATTTTGATACGGTTAATGAGTGAAAGAAAGGTTCATGGTTGAAGGTTCATGGTTGAAGGTTAAAGGTTGAAGGTTAAAGGTTGAAGGTTAAAGGTTGAAGGTTAAAGGTTGAAGGTTGAAGGTTGAAGGTTGAAGGTTGAAGGTTGAAGGAGGTTTTATGGCGGGCTTTCAGCGTTTTGAGGAAATTGAGGCTTGGCAAATGGCGAGGGAGCTGACGCGCATGGTGTATGCTCAGTCAGGCAAGGGAGAGTTCAAGTCCGATTTTGCCTTGCGGGACCAGATTCGCAAGGCGGCGGTTTCCATCATGAGCAATATTGCTGAAGGCTTCGAACGCGTCAGCCCTAGAGAGTTTGCCTACCATGTGGGTGTTGCCAAGGGGTCGGCAGGTGAAGTGAGAGCGCAGTTGTACGTGGCGCTGGACCAAGGTTACGTTAATGATGAGATGTTCGCCCGAATGCAAGACCGCGCGGGACGTACGGGAAAGATGCTGCACAGACTGGGAGAATACCTGGCTCGGCAAGGATCGAAGAAGGTTGAAGGTTGTAGGTTGGAGGTTGGAGGTTGGAGAGTCTGAGGGAAAGGCACAAGGGATCAGGCATAAGGGATCAGGGTAGGTGTCGCCTGCGGCGACGGGTTGTTTGAGCGTGGGAAAGATGCCCGCGACACAGCAAGTAGTTGAAGGTCTTGGATGAGTGAGTTGGACGTACAAGCATTAGAGGCGGGGCTGGGTGAGCTGCTGGAGGCTGCTGGGGGGCTCAGTTCGTCGAGCGGGGCTGGTGAGCCGGCGGCTGCTGGTACAGGCGGCGGGGGCAGGGCGGCGGAGGCGGCGTTGGAGCAGTTTGGGTCGATGTTCGCGGCGTACAACGAGACGACCAATCGGATGCGTCAGTCGCATCAGGCGTTGCAGGGTGAGGTGGCGCGGCTGCGGGAGGAACTGACGCGTAAGAACGAGCAGTTGGAGCGGAAGAATCGCCTGGCGGCGTTGGGGCAGATGGCGGCGGGGATGGCGCACGAGATACGCAATCCGCTGGGCGGGGTGCAGTTGTACGCGTCGTTGTTGAAGCGAGACCTGGCGGGTCAGCAAGAGCCTTTGAAGTGGGTGGGCAAGATCAGCAAGGCGGTGCACACGCTGGACTCGATCGTGAGCGATATTCTGGCGTTCACGCAGGAGCAGACGTGCCAGAAGGCGGATGTGGCGGTGATGGGGCTGATCCATGAGGTGCTGGATTATCTTCAGGGGCAGGTGGCGGCGCGGGAGGCGCGGGTGGAGGTATCGTCTTCGTCGGAGGCGTTGACGGTGCAGGCGGATGTGAACATGCTGCGGCGGGTGCTGTTCAACCTGTTGCGTAACGCGTTGGACGCGATCGAAGTGGGCGGCGTGGTGGCGGTGCGGGTGGAGGCGGACAAGCCGGGCAAGGACGCTTCGGCAGAGTCAGGCGAGGCGGGGGTGTTGATATCGGTGAGCGATACGGGGCCGGGGATCGCGGCGGAGGTGAAGGGGCAGATATTCAATCCGTTTTTCACGACGAAGGATACGGGCACGGGGTTGGGTCTAACGATTGTGCATCAGTTGGTGGAATGTCACGGGGGGCGTATTGAGGTGGAGAACAAGGAGCAGAGTGGCGCGACGTTCAGCGTGTACTTGCCTTGACGTAGTAAGAGGGACGAGCCGATGGCACGGATACTGGTAGTGGACGACATGGAAGTGATGCGGGACTCGCTGGAGGCGACGCTCTCGCGTGGTGGGCATGTGGTGCAAGTGCGTGATGGGGCGTTGGCGGCGTTGGCGGCGGTGAAGAAGCAGTCGTTCGATCTGGTGGTGACGGATTTGAAGATGCCGCGGATGGATGGGCTGACGTTTTTGGAGCGGCTGCGTAGTCAGGGGTGCGAGACGCCGGTGATTATGATGACGGCGTATGCGACGATCAAGACGGCGGTCGAGGCGATGCGTAAGGGGGCGTTCGATTACATTCAGAAGCCCTTTGACGCGGAGGAGATCGATCTGCTGGTGGAGCGGACGCTGGAGCATCATCGGCTGTTGAAGGAGAACGAGGCCTACCGGACCAACGCGCGGGACTGGCAGCGGGGTCGGGAGCTGATCGGCACGAGTGGGGCGATGCAGGCAGTGTTGGAGAAGGTGTCGCTGGTGGCGGCGAGCAGTGCGACGGTGCTGGTGGTGGGTGAGTCGGGCACGGGCAAGGAGTTGATTGCACGGGCGTTGCACGCGCAGAGCCCGCGGAGCAACAAGCCTTTGTTGTGCGTCAATTGTGCGGCGTTGTCGAGCAGCCTGTTGGAGAGCGAGCTGTTCGGGCACGAGAAGGGGGCGTTTACCGGTGCGGACCGGATGCGCAGGGGGCGTTTTGAGTTGGCGGAGGGGGGCACGTTGCTGCTGGATGAGATCAGCGAGATGGATTTGACGCTGCAGGCGAAGCTGTTGCGGGTGCTGCAGGAGAAGGAGTTCGAGCGGGTAGGATCGAGCGTGACGCAGCAGACGGATGTGCGGGTGATTGCGACGACGAATCGGGACCTGGAGCGGATGGCGGGGGCGGGGGACTTTCGGGAGGATTTGTACTATCGGCTCAATGTGCTGCCGATCGCGTTGCCGCCGTTGCGGGTGCGGCTGGGGGAGGATTTGGAGCCTTTGTGCGAGTATTTTCTGCGGCGATGTGCGGACCGGGATGGTCGGTCGATGCGGATTCTGAGTAAGGCGGCGTTGGCGTTGCTGCGGCGGTATGATTGGCCGGGCAATGTGCGTGAGCTGGAAAATGTGATGGAGCGGATATCGATTCTGGCGACGGCGGAGGTGATCACGGCTGAGGCGATCGAGTCGGCGTTGCAGTTGGGCCAGCGGACGGAGCATGGTTCATCGGGGCGTGGGTCGGTGGCGGGGTCGTTGTCGCAGGAGGGGGGAGAGGATCGCTCGCTGGAGGCGATGGAGCGGCGGTTGATCGAGGAGACGCTGGGCCGTTACGGCGGGCACCGTCAGAAGACGGCGGAGGCGTTGGGGATTGCGGTGCGGACGCTGGGAATGAAGATCAAGCGGTGGAGCCTGCAGACGGAGAAGTTGGGGGAAGTCAGTAGTCAGAAGTGAGGATTAGGTGTCGTTGCGCGACGGTGTATTTTATCCGCGGGCAAGATGCCCGCGACACGGGAAACGCGAGGCAAGCTGGGCGTGACACGGGCGTGAGCGGCAATAATTGCGGCGGGAAGCGCAAGAATTGCCGGTGTTGGGTTGGTGGATGTGGTTCGAAGCGGCCGTCAGAGCCCAGCAGGGGCGATGGTGCGGTTGGTATGGGCTTTGCGTTGGGAGATAAGTTGCGGAGGCAATGTATTGCGCACGGCGGCGGTTTTAGGACGCGGGCAAGATGCCCGCGACACGGGAGGCGGGGTGAGGTGCTCAGCGCGGGCAAGATGCCCGTGACACGGATAATCATGGGCGAGACGCCCATGCCACTTGAGGTGACTGGATGCTGTTTGAAGGGTTGTTAAATCGCGGTTCGATCCCGGTGCTGGAGCGGGTGATGAGCTTTACGGAGGCGCGTCAGGGTGTGCTGGCGAATAACGTGAGCAACTTTGATACGGTCGGCTACAAGGTGAAGGACCTGTCGAAGGAGGTGTTTTTCGCTACGTTGCGTGAGGCGGTGGAGCGTCGGGCCAAGGGGGGTGCGTCGGCGCCGCTGGCGATGGAATCGACGGGTCAGTTGGAGTGGGACGGGCGAGGGCGTCTGCGGGCGCAGGCGTCGCCGGTGGCCAACAGTAATATATTGTTTCACGACGGGAACAACCGTTTTGTGGAGAAGCAGATGAGCGAGATGGCGCAGAACGCGATGCTGCACAACGTGACGGCGGAGCTGTTGCGTGGTCAGTACAGTGGGTTGCAGACGGCGATACGCGGGCGGTTGTAGCGGCGTGGTGTTCGGGCGTCTGGCTTGTCGCGTGGGCGGGCATGGCCCGAGCAAGAGAATGACAAGAGGTAGTGTGAATGTTTGGTGCGATTGATACTTCGACGTCGGGTCTGGTGGCTCAGCGGGTTCGTTCGAACACGTGCGCGATGAATATTGCCATGGCGGACGCGGTGGAGAGTGCGGACGGCGGGCCTTTTCAGCGTCGTGCGGTGATTCTGTCGGAGGGCACGGGGCCGGGCGACCGGTCGGGTGCGGGAGTGCACGTGTCGTCGATCATGAAGGAGCCGGTGTATCGGTATGAGTATGATCCGAGCCATCCGTATGCGAGCGAGGAGGGGTATGTGAAGATGCCGGGTATCGATCCGCTGGTGGAGATGGTGAACATGATGGAGGCGTCGCGGGCGTACGAGGCGAACGTGGCGGCGATTGATGTGAGCAAGTCGATGTTGAACAGTGCGTTGAGACTGTTGGCGTAAAGCGTAAGGGATAGCAGTCATGGTGGAGCAATTTCAGGGCATTGGTAATGGGGGGGTGTTGCGGCCTGACGGTGTCGGTTCAGGCCAGGCGGGCAAGGCTGGGCCGAGCGCAGGTGAGGGCAAGGACTTCAAGTCGGTGTTCATGGAGTCGATCAACGAAGTGAACCGGCTTCAGGCGGAGGCGGACCAGGCGCGTATCGACCTGGCGACGGGGCAAACGGAGAACGTGGCGGAGGTGTTCACGGCGGTGAAGAAGGCGGAGTTGGCGTTTCAGACGCTGATGCAGATTCGGAACCAGTTGATGGACGCTTACGACGAAATCAAGGCGATGAGAATTTAATCTGAGGGGTGAGGCGGTCGGAAATGGAGTTCCTGCGCCGGACATTACAACAGATACGGGCCCAGTTGGGCACGCTGACGGTGAGCCAGAAGCTGGTGGTTGCCTTGTGCGTGGTGATCATGGTGGGAGCGGTGTTCTGGATGGTGCGTTACGCGGGTCAGCGTGAGATGGTGCCTTTGCTGAACCAGACGTTTGCGGAGGGTGCGCGTGATCGGATCGTGAACAAGCTTCAGGCGTGGGAGCAGTCTTACGAGATCCGGCAGGAGCGGATCTGGGTGCCCAAGTCGGACCAGATGAAGCTGCTGGCCCGGCTGGGGGCGGAGCAGGTGCTGCCGAAGGACACGTCGGTGGGCTGGTCGTATCTGTTGGAGGGGACAGACATCTGGACGCCGGAGTCGGAGCGAGAGAACAAGAAGCTGATCGTGCTGCAGATGACGCTGGCGCGTGCGATCCAGGAGGGATGGCAGGAGGTGGACAAGGCGGAGGTGTTCATCAACGCGGCGGGCAAGCGAGGGGTGAGCCGACTGACGCCGCCGGCGAGTGCGTCGGTGATTATTTCGCTGCTTCCGGGTTCGTCGGTGACGTCGAACATGGCGCGGGGGATAGCCAACGTGGTGGCGGGTGCGAACGATCGGATGAAGCCGGAGCACGTGAAGGTGGTGATAGACGGTCAGTTGGCGGTGGTGCCGTCGGCGGGTCAGGCGATACCGAGCGATCTGCTGGCATTGAAGGCGAGGTTGGAAGAGGGCTATCGGCAGAAGATTTTCGGGATACTGCCCGTGGCGAATGCGTTGGTGGCGGTGGATGTGACGCTGGAGGACGCTGAGACGGAAACCACCGAGACGCGGTATTCGAAAGAGGGCGACGGCAGTTGGAATCCGACGGTGGAGGAGCGGACGGAGGAGGATATCAGCAGTCAGGCGGCCGTGCAGCAGGAGCCGGGCTTTGTGGCGAACGGTTCGGAGCCGACACAGGCGTCGCCGGCGGGTGGTCAGCAGCAGGAGCGGACGTCGGGGGAGACGAGCAAGACGCCTTTTGCGGGCAAGAAGACGACGGTGGCGCACCGGGGCAAGGGGAGCATCAAGGAGATTACGGGTACGGTGCAGATTCCGATTTCTTACTTTGAGGCGGTCGCCCAGGGTAAGGCGGGGGAAGAGGAGCCCACGGCTGAAGCGGTGGGGCAAGTGACTGCGGAAGAGTTGGCCAAGATACGCAAGAGCGTGATGGTGGCGTTGGGACTGGAAGACACGCAGGCCAACGAGGGCAAGGTGTTTGTGGATACGTACTGGGCGGGCGGTGGTCTGGCGGCGGCGGGTTCGCTGGGTGGTGGCGAGAGCGGTCAGGGCAGTACGGGTCGTAGTATGGCTGGTGCGGTGACGCAGTACGGCAAGCACATTGCGGTTTCGGCGTTGGCGTTGATGTCGTTGTTCATGGTGCTGATGATGGTTCGCAAGTCGACGGGGCCGGTGGAGGTGGAGGAGGGAGAGGTCTCGATGGTGCTGGGCAAGAAGCCTGCGGACGCTTTAGGTTTTGAGGAGATCAACCTTCCCGACGCGGAAGAAGGTGGTGGTTTGCTGGCGGGTCTGGAGCTGGACCCGGAGGCGGTGCGTTCTCAGCAGGTGCTGGAGCAGTTGCGGGAGATGGTGGAGGATTCACCGGAGGACGCGGCGAAACTGGTCAACAACTGGATTAGTCAGGGGTAAGCATTGGCAGACGAGACGGTCATAGCATTGCCGGGGCTGCGTAAAGCGGCGATCGTGCTGATATCGCTGGGCAAGGAGACGGCCTCCCAGATCATGGGATGTCTGCCTCGTGATCGTATTGAGGAAGTGACGCGGGAGATTGCGGGGCTGGACAACATTACCAACGAGCAGCAGGACCGGGTGCTGGCCGAGTTTTACAACGTGGCGATGGCGCAGCGGTACATGGAGCAGGGTGGGCTTACGTATGCGCAGGCGTTGCTGGAGCAGTCGTTGCCTTCGGATCAGGCGTCGTCCATCTTGCGGCAGGTGACGCAGACGATACAGCAGGCACCGTTTCAGTTTTTGCAGAAGGCTGAGGCGGAGAATGTATTGACGTTTATTCAGGACGAGCACCCTCAGACGATAGCGTTGATATTGGCGCACATGCCGGAGCAGCGTTCGGCGGAGATTCTGGGTGGCTTGCCCCAGCAGAAGCAGGTGGAGGTGGTCAAGCGGATCGCGTCGATGGAGCAGACGAATCCGGAGGTGATCAAGGAGGTGGAGGCGGGTCTGGAGAACCGGTTGAGCGATATCGTGTCGCAGACGTTTGACAAGGCTGGGGGCGTGGAGGCGGCGGCGGGTATTTTGAATTTGTCGGACCGTTCGACGGAGAAGGGGATATTGGAGAATTTGGAAACGGATGATCCGGACCTGGTTGAGCAGATTCGCCGTTTGATGTTCGTGTTTGAGGACATTTTGCTGGTGAACGACAAGGGTATTCAGTCGGTGCTCAAGGAAGTGGATAACGACGAGTTGGCATTGGCGTTGAAGACGGCCAGTGACGAGTTGAAGCAGAAGATATTCGCTAACATGTCGGAGCGGGCGGCGCAGTTGATCAACGAGGACATGGAGTACATGGGTCCGGTGCGGTTGAGCGACGTGGAGGGGGCGCAGCAGAAGATTGTGGACATTGTGCGGCGTCTGGAGGATGCCGGCGAGATCATCATCAGCGGTCGGGGCGGTGAAGGCGAGATGGTGGTTTGAAGAAGACAGGAGTCAGGAGTTGAAGAGTTTAGAAGACTCAGGAGTCAAGAGTGCAGAGGAGGGATAAGGGCAGGAGTCGCCTGGGGCGAGGAAGCTTATGCGCGGGCAAGATGCCCGCGACACGAGGCAGGTTGGCAGGTTGGAGCGATTAGTTTATGGCGTTGGTGAAGCGACGAGAATTTGCGGGGGGCACAGCCGGAGAGGTTCTGCGTCTCGGTGATATCGAGGCGGAGGCGGCGGCGATATTGGCTGATGCGCGTCGCGAACGTGAGGAGATGTTGTCGGCGGCTCGGCAGGCGATTGCTCAGCAGCGTGAGCAGGCGTTGGCGGCAGGTCGCGAGGAAGGCTATCAGGCGGGTCTGGAGCAGGGTCGTACCGAGGGTTGTGAGCAGGCGTTGCAGGAGGCGCGGCAGGCGTTTGGGAAGGAGGCGGCATCGGTGCTGGCGTCGTTGGTGCAGATGTGCCGGGCGTTTGACGAGCACAAGCAGCGTTTTTTGTGGGAGGCTGAGCAGGGGACGGTGTCGTTGGCGGTGGCGATTGCGAAAAAGGTCGTGAAGGATCCGTTATTGGCGACGCCGGAGACCGCTGGGCGTAATCTGAAGGCGGCGTTATCGTTGATTGATCAGAAGACGCACGTGGTGGTGAAGGTGCACGAGGCGGACGTGGCTGAGCTGGAGAAGCTTTCGGGGCAGGCCAGCGCGTTGGGTACGTACGGTAGCCTGACGTTTGAGAGCAGCCGGGAGGTGGACCGGGGCGGTTGCGTGGTGTGCACTGAGCATGGTGAGATCGACGCCCAACTGGCAAGTCAGGTGGAGCGGATAGCGGCAGAGTTGTTTATGAAGGATACGGCAGCGAGCGGCGGGGCGGATGATGCGGTGGCGGAGCGGTTGGCAGAAGGTGGCGGGGCGTTGGCAGTCGGTTGCGACGTGGAAGCAGTGGAATAGCAGATGATATGAGTTGTGATTACTCAGACAATATGGCGCATCGCTTGCGGACGGTGGAGAGCAGTGATTCTCTGGCGGTTCATGGGCGGGTGCGTAG
>CAYNXW010000030.1:0-14484 GCA_964401265.1 uncultured Pirellulales bacterium
TAATTCATGGCCTTGCTGTAGCGGTCAAAGGCGGCGCTGTAGAGATCGGCGGCGTTTCGGACCAGAGCTCTGGTCACAGCCGGGTCGTTGCTGGCCACGTCGCCTCGAACCAGTCCGAGCAGACGCTGGATGAGCAGCGTGTCGGCCCATTCGTCGGTGACCAGCCATGTATTGTATTGCGCGACCCGGCGGGCGGCACAGGCCTGGACGACGGGTATCGATTCGGGCACAGCCGGCAGATCAGCCGCCAAGGCCAGTTGCACGAGCACGGCGGCACTAGTCTCTTTAGCGGCAGCCTCAGTGAGGCCCTTGAGCAGTGGTGTACGTACCGTCGCGGCGTTCTGACTCTGCAGATAGAGACGCAACTCGGGCTGGGCCATTCCTTTGGCGCCCCAGTAACGCACCTGAGCGGACGGATCAGCCAAGAGCCCCGCGAAGAGCTCCAGAGACTTCGGATTGCCGGTATTGGCGAGCACCACGGTAGCCGATAGCCGCAGGTGATCGCCCAGTTGAGCCGTATTCTGCTGCTCGCCGAGCTGGAGCCCCTGCTGATAAAGCCTTGCGAAGTCGCGAAGCACCGCCTCGGCGTATGCCTGCCGATAAGCCTGAACGGTGGCTTCATCTCGCACCAGAGGCCAGGCTATTTCGATCAGCTCGCGTGTCGCGTCGGCCAAGGCCGCTTCCGTGGTGGCCCCGACCATCGCATCAAGCTGCTCATTGACGAAAGCCTGCACCGTTGCCAGGTCGGTCGTTTCGAGCCCCACCTTCTGGCGAATAGCATCGATGTCCCTACGCGATACCGCCCCCATGAGGGGTTCCGGCGTGGTCAGCCCCAACAGGGTGACTCCCATCAACACCAGGCATGCGCATCGGCTGTGCACATTTGTCATGTTTCCACTCCCTGTAGGCACCTGTGGCCCTGCAGCGGACAACCCCCTCCCAAGCCATTCCTAAACCACCCTCATAACGCGAGATAGACTAACCGGCTTCGTCGCAGCTGTCAAGGGCGATTCCCGATTGACCTGGATAGCCCAAAGACGCTAGAATTACCGGGCGTTTTCTCTGGGACCACCCGCAGGGCCCCCGTGAGACGCCCAGCGCCGGCATACCAGCCGGCCAGCAACGCCAAACCTTGATTTTGGAGCACCACATGGCTGCCTTTGACGAAGTGCCCACTATTTTGCCTGAGCTGAACGAACGGCTCAAGGCCATTCATGCCAGCCTGGATATACCGTCGAAGAACGAGGAACTGGCCCAGCTGGAGAAACGTATGGCCCAGCCGGGCTTCTGGGATAATCCGCAGGCGGCCCAGGAAACGGTGGGCCAACTCAAGACGGTCAAGGCATTGCTGGACCCGCTCGAGAGCGCGTTGGCTGATACGGAGGAGCTTAGCCTGCTCTGGGAGCTGGCCCAGCAGGAGAACGACGAGGACACCAAGCGTGACGTGGCGGAATCGTTGGAAAAGCTCAGCCAGCGGGTGGAGCAGGTGGAGCTGGCGTCGCTGCTGGGTGGGCCTCACGATGCTCGGGACTGTTTTTTCAGTCTGCACGCCGGGGCAGGGGGCACTGAGAGCTGCGATTGGGCCAATATGCTCCTGCGAATGTACACGCGCTACTTCGACACGATGGGCTATGGCTACGAAGAGGTGGACCTGACGGCGGGCGAAGAGGCGGGCATTCGCTCGGTGACGCTGCGTGTGCATGGGCCTTATGCGTATGGGTACCTCTCGTGCGAGATGGGGGTGCACCGGCTGGTGCGGATCAGTCCGTTTGACGCGAACAAGCGGCGGCACACCAGCTTTGCGGCCGTCGACGTCCTGCCGGATATGGGCGAGGCCAGCGAGGTGGAGATCGCCGCCAAGGACATCGAAATGGAACTGTACTGCAAGGCCAGCGGCGCCGGGGGGCAGAATGTGAACAAGGTCGCCACGGCTGTTCGCATCAAGCACCTGCCGACGGGCATTGTGGTCGATTGCGTTTCCGAACGGTCGCAGCACCAGAATCGCGCGTTGGCTCTGGCGTTGTTAAAGGCCAAGCTGGAACGGCTGGAACAGCAGAAACGCGATGCGGAATTGGCTAAGATTTACGGGGAAAAGGGCGAAATCGCCTGGGGCAATCAGATTCGCTCGTACGTGCTCCAGCCTTACCAGATGGTCAAGGACCACCGTACGGACTTTCAGGTGGGCAACCCCACGTCGGTGCTCGACGGCGACATTTATGACTTCATCGCGGCCTACCTGCGTCACCGCGCCGGCAAGCAGTAAGAGGCTCTGGTTTTGCGGCTATCGCGTGAGGTAGACGGCTTCGTAAACCGCTAGTACGGCGTTTCGTAGTGGAAAGTGAGGCAACCATTATGGTCCGTGACATCTCTGTCACCCATCCCGTCGGCGTCGCCTTCGACGCCGTCCGCACCATCCTCTTCACCCCCTTCGACCTGGGCAAATGGTTCATCATTGGCTTTGGCGCGTTTCTGGCCCAGCTCGGCAGTGGCGGCTTTGGAGGCCCGAATTTCAATTACAACGTCGGCTCCCCCCCGGGTCCCGGCTCCCCCACGGGCGACCTGAGTGAGCTTATTGACTGGATCAGTCAGCACATCGTGGTGATCTCTGCAATCGCCTTAGCCGTCGTCACTGTGGGCGTGACATTAACGCTCTTGTTTCTCTGGCTGAGCAGTCGGGGTCAGTTCATGCTCCTCGACAACGTCATTCATAACCGCGCCAAGGTAGCAGAACCCTGGCGCCGCTTCAAACTGCTTGCCGGCAGTCTGTTTCGTCTCCGCCTTGGTTTGTTGGCTCTGACCACCCTGATAAGTTTGCTGGTGATTGCAGCGGGCCTGGCGTTGGCATGGTCCGATATCCAACACAAGACATTCACCGTCCGCGGCGTCCTTGCCCTCATTGGCGGCGTGGGGCTGCTCTCTCTGATCATGCTCACCTTCGCCCTGTGCCAACACGTGCTCGTTGATTTCGTCGTCCCCATTATGTTTCGCCGCAACCTGACGTGCATGGCGGGCGTGCGCATCTTCCGACACGAAATCCTGCGCGGCCACGTCTGGACCCTGACGCTGTTCTACCTGATGCGTGCCCTGCTCATGATCGCAGCCGGCATAGCCGCCTTCGTGGTCACCTTACTGACCTGCTGCCTGGCGGCTCTGCCCTACCTTGGCTCGGTCATCCTTCTGCCCATCACACTCTTCTTCCGCTCCTACTCCCTGCTCTACCTTGAGCAGTTCAGCCCCGAATGGAAAATGCTCTACCCCGACATCCCTCACGAGCACGATCCTTTCGCCCCGCAGCCGCCTGCGCCGCACCCCCCGCCAGCGGGCCCATATCCCGGCTGAGGGGACACCCTGCCCGCGGCAAGCCTTGTGCGCCCTGGCTGCTCTGTGCTGACCACGAGCCAACCGGCCGGGCTAGTCTGGCAAAGGCCCTTGCCCAAATTGCTCTGGCGTCGCTACGCCGGCCTCATTAAGATAAGCCTTTCACGAAGGCTAACCCCACAGCAGGCAACCTGGCGACATGACGCAAAAGACTGAAAACAAGAAACTTACACCGGCCATGCGCCAGTTCCACCACTTCAAGGCCCAGTACCCCCAGGCCATTCTCTTCTTCCGCATGGGCGACTTTTACGAAACCTTTTATGACGACGCCAAGCTCTGCTCACGCGTCCTGGGCATCGCCCTGACCACCCGCAACAAAGGCACCAACCCGATCCCCCTGGCCGGGGTGCCCTACCACGCCGTCGACGGCTACCTGCACAAACTCATCCGCGCCGGTCATAAGGTCGCCATCTGCGAACAGGTCGAAGACCCGGCCCAGGCCAAGGGGGTCGTCAAACGAGACGTCGTTCGTCTGGTCACCCCCGGCACCCTCACCGAGGAGGCCCTGCTCAGCGAGCGTAGCGGCAACTACCTAGCCGCCATCTGCTTCGAACGTGCCGGCACCGGCCGAGGCCGACGCAACGGTGGCGATTGCGACACCGCCGGCCTGGCCTGGGTCGAACTGTCCACCGGCCAATTTTTCGCACAACGCCTTGAATCGCGATACCTCCTCGACGAGCTCGTCCGCCTGCGACCGGCTGAGTGCCTGCTCAACGACGACGACAACACCCTGCCTAAAGATTTCCCGGCCCAGCTCGAGGAGCTCCTCCAGGTGAGCCTCACCCGTCAGGGGGGCTGGAACTTCGAGCCCCAACAGGCCCTGCAAACCCTGCAAAAACACTTTGGCACCGCTTCACTGGAAGGGTTCGGCTTTGGCCAGTGTGATTGTGCCGTCGCCGCCGCCGGGGCCGTGCTCGCCTATCTGCAAGACACACAAAAGACCACCCTCGCTCACATTGGCCGCCTGCGAAAAGTCACCCGCGACAAGTTCCTCCAACTCGACCAGACCACCCTGCGAAGCCTCGAAATCGAACGCACCATCCGCGACAACAGCCGTATCGGCTCGCTGCTGCACAGCCTCGACGAAACCGCCACCGCCATGGGCGCCCGCAAGCTGCATCTGTGGCTCTGTTACCCCCTCAACGACACGGGCGAGATTGAGCTACGCCAGGACGCCATCGCCGAGCTGCTCGCCGCCGACCAATCTCGCAGCGATGTTCGCCAATGCCTGGCCGACGTCGCCGACATCGAACGCATCACCACCCGCATCAGCACCGGCCGGGCCTCGCCCCGCGATTTGTTAAGCCTCGCCCAGGCCTTACGCCAGCTGCCGCCCATCCGTGCCATCCTCGAACAGTGCACCGCCCAACTGCTCATGCAATTGGCTCGGCAGTGCGACACCCTGGAAAAAACCGCCGACCAGATCGAAGCCGCCATCGACCCTGATGCGCCCCTGACTTATCGCGACGGCGGCGTCATCCGTGCAGGCTTCGACGAAGAAATCGATCGGCTACGCGTCATCGGCCGCGACGGACAGGCCTGGCTCGCTGACTACCAGAAACGCCTGGTCGAGCAAACCGGCATCACCAGCCTCAAGGTCGGCTTCAACCGCGTCTTTGGCTACTACGTCGAGGTAAGCAATATCCACCACGACAAGGTGCCTGCCGATTTCGTCCGCAAACAAACCCTCAAAAACGCCGAACGCTATATCACCGACGAACTCAAACGCTACGAGGCCGACGCCCTCACCGCCGAACAACGCTGCAAACAACGCGAACAAGACCTCTTCCAGGATCTGCGCAACCACGTCGCCGCCCAGACCCTCCACCTCCAGCAAGTCGCCGACGCCCTGGCCCGTATCGATGTGCTTGCCGCGCTGGCCCACCTGGCCCGCCGGCGCAACTACTGCCGCCCCACCGTCCACCCCGACAAGGAATTGCATATTGTCGCCGGCCGACACCCGGTCCTCGACAGCGCCCTGGGCAACGAGTTTGTCCCCAACGACCTCGACCTGGGCAACACCGCCGACCTGGCCATCATCACCGGACCCAACATGTCCGGCAAAAGCACCTATATCCGCCAAGCCGCCCTGCTGGTGCTCATGGCACAAATGGGCTCGTTTCTCCCCGCTGAATCCGCCTCCGTCGGCCTGGTCGACCGCATCTTCACCCGCGTCGGCGCCGCCGATGAACTCACCCGGGGCCAATCCACCTTCATGGTCGAAATGATCGAGACGGCCAACATCCTCAACAACGCCACCGAACGCTCGCTTGTCATCCTCGACGAAATCGGCCGGGGCACCAGCACCTACGACGGTCTGGCCCTGGCCTGGGCTATCACCGAGCACCTCGCCGGCCAGCTCAAGTGCCGCACCCTCTTCGCCACACATTACCACGAAATCACCGAACTGGCCGACTTGCTTAACAACGTCCAGAATCTAAACGTCGCCGTGCGCGAATGGCAGGACCAGGTGGTCTTCCTGCACAAAATCCTGCCCGGCCGCACCGACAAAAGTTACGGCATCCACGTCGCCCGCCTGGCCGGTATCCCCCGCTCCGTCATCCAACGCAGCGGCCAAATCCTCGACGAGCTCGAATCCAACTTCGCACGTGAAGCCCACGCGCCCCAACTCGCCGGCCCCCCCCACGCCCAGCAGCAGGGCCAACACCTCCTCTTCGACACCCCCCCCCCCGACCCCCTGCTCGAAAAACTCCGCGACACCGACCTCAACAACCTCACCCCCCTCCAGGCCATCAACCTCCTCCACGAAATAAAAACCGACCTCGAAGGCCGCTAGCCTGCTCGGCTGCACCCACCGCACGTTAGCCCCCTGCCGCTTCGGTCAGCCCACGCCCGGACCAGCCGCCCACACATGGCCGCCCGCGCTCCGCCCAGGCTCACTTGCCCATCCAATACCGCCTTGCCATGTCCCCTACCGACACAAATCTCCCAACCCAGTTCCCCCGAAAAAGACATACCCGGCGCGCCAGACCAACGCCCACCAGCTATTCCCGGCCTCCTAAGGCCACTTGCCCAACACGCGACACTGGCACACCTTTTGCACTTATGCATCGCCAGCGACAGACACCAGCGAGCCCGCGACAAGTGACAAATCGCACCATGGGCGTACCGTTGACGTTGCCTGTGGGTGAGAAGAACGCTGCACCACGGCCGACTACTTGACACCAGCTGCGAGCCTGTAAGGAGATCGCCCCATGACAGAACCCTGAAGAGACCATTTCCCGGCGGAGCAAGTTTATCGAAGCTGCCAGATTGCTGTGTTCTATCTGGACAGCCAGGCCAGAGACAATGACCCAGACATTTGACGCGACCCGCCCCGGCGCTTTGCCTGAGGCGAGTCGCACTGTCAACTGATCAACGCATGATAACAATCAAACCACTTTAATGAGCATCCACTATATCGGGTATGACATACGTCTGTGACAACCCGAACTCGTCACACGTCCGCTCTGAGTGCTCAAGAACTGGAGGTGCCTTATGCAACGCACTGTAGTGACCGTATTGTTAACCGTCGCCATAGCAATAGGCGTAGTCGGCCTTGTCTATGCCCAACAGGAAAGGGTCCAGAAGATCTTCAAAGAAAAGATGGACCACCCCACCGCGTCGAAGGCCATGGAAAAAGGGATTGAACAGTGGCAGCAGGGACAATGGGCCGAGCAAGCCCAACAGCATGTCACCGAAGCCACCGTCCTCGGCTCCGTGATGCAAACAAACATTGTCCCCTCGGAGGACGGCGCCATTGTCCTGGCAGGTGGCAGGTTGTACAAGTTCAACAAGAACCTGGAATTGGTTAAACACACCAGCCTGGAGCTCGACTACACCGCCATGCAGCACACCATCAGGCAAATCACCCAGAATCTCCCCAAACCCTCCCAGGAACGTGCCGTCACCGGCGAACCTTCCACCTCAAGCTGGTAACTGGACCGAGCAGCCTGAATCGCAACATGCTCCGCCAGCCCGTGTCCCGCTGCCCTACGCAACGGGGCATGGGCTCTTGTTACGCATAACACGCCCGCTGGCATGCCCAACCACCAGCCGCCTGCGACCCCCTACCGCTGGCCCGTCGTGGTCCCCTCCGGCGGCAGGGTACGCGGAATAAAATACAGCGATATCTTCGCCTTCTCCGGGTTGAGCCCCAACTGCTCCTGCAGCATCACCGGCGTCGCGTTGAACGTAAACGACTCGCCCTGACGCAACGTCCGTGTCTGCAACACATCCCGCCCACGCTCGTCCGCCAGCACCGCGATGCCATCGTGAGGCGCCACAAAATCAATGTCATACCCCCCGCCCACCTTGTAGTAAGACTTGGGCAGACCCGTAAACTGAAAATTACCCGTGCTACAGCCCACCATCACAACCACCATCAGAACCAGCAACAGTCCCGACAACCCGCTCGTCACCCATTGCGACCTCTGTGTGCTCATGTCTGTCTCCTTATAGCACCTGCGCCACGACTGCTCGGGTCGGCCCGTTACCAACCATCGCCACCAGACTACCCCATCAGCCAACGCCCGTCCAGCCCCTAATACCGCCCAGGTCAGATCCTAAGGCAGCGGTGTCACCAGGACGTCACCAAAACGAATATCGCAATGGTGGGCCAGCAGCAGAAACGACCCTGTCAGAGGATCGCCCGTCTCACTCGTATACGTCAGCAGCCAACCGCCCGGCTCGGCCTGGCCCTGGGGCCACACTTTCAACTGATACGCATGCCCCTGCGCCCGCACCTTCCACACGTAAGGCACGTCAAATGTCACGCTCGCACCGCTGCCGCCGGAAACCGCAATAGTCCCATCGCTGCCCACAAATTCATACGCACCACTGTCCGGACTGGTCTGCCACTTGAACCACGCCAGAGCCCCCATCGGATACCACCCCAGTCGAGGCTGATCGTCACCCCACTGCGAATGCCCAGGCCAACGCATCAGCACCCCCACCGCCGGCAGACCGCCCGGCTGGCCCGTGTAAATATCCACCGAGTTCACCGTCACCGACACCGTCACCTCATAGTCGTCCCAAGCCAACCCCCCAAGTGCCAGAAGGCGGTCGTACCCCGTCTCCGCCGGATGCACCCCACTCGAATCAAATTCCCAAAGCCCGTCCACCACCTGCACGACGTCCTGCAAGGCCGCTGCCGCACTCCAGTCAACCGAATACGACTCAGGCCACGTATTCCCCACGTCGTAATCGACTGTCACCGTACGCACCACCCGCTCGCCCGAGCTGTACGTCGCTGTCAAGGCCACCTCATTGGCTCCAGCAGCTAAATCAGCATACGCAATCTCCGCATTAAAATCACCCGCCCGCGCCAGACGAAAATTCTCCTCCGGCCCCAACGACAGCGACTCCTCCGGCCCGCCGTTGACCGCATACGTCAGCGAGACCAGCCCATCCAGCCGCCGGACATTGCCCAGCACATTCACCCAGGGCTGGGCCGCACCGGGTGAGCCAAACCGCTGAGTCTGGCCGTACCACACATCGATGTACTCACCCGGCTCCACCGCCCGAAAAATCGCCGTGACCACGTGATCGCCGCCCACCGTAAGATCCACCGGATTGCCCGAACCGCTCACGGCTCCGCTCCAACCCGCAAACGTCCAGTTCGTCTGCGCCTCTGCCGTCAGACGCACCACCTCGCCCAACGCATAATCGCTCTTGTCGGGCGACTGAATCACCTGGCCGCCCCCAAAAACATTCACCGTCACCCTATGCGTGTTGGGATCCGGGTCAACATACGCGATAGGCTCAGCCGTGTTATGGAAGTAGTCGACCACCCCCATAAAGGCGGGCACAGCGTCCCAGAAGCTGTGATTGCCCACAAAAGGCCCCACCGACTCAACGCTGAGCCCATCACTGAAGCTCGCCACAGCCGTCCACGTGTCGCCGTCGTGTGAATATGAGCAGTCCCACACACTCCCCTGCCGGCCCAGCCGCAAATAGTACGGTGCGCCCCCCGTGATGATCGTGTTCGCCTTGATGTCCACCGTGCCGTCGTAACTGGCCGCCAGCACCCACGTCTCCGCCGCGCCCCCATACACATCGAATACCAGATACCGCTCGCTGTCCTGCTCGACCAGCAACCCCTGTATCTGATTGGCCAACGCCACGTCCGAGTCAAACTTCACCTCCACCTCAAAATCGCTCTCGCCGGCCACCGCCTGCATCACCCTTACCGACAGGTTCTCATCGGGCAGCCCCCTCGCCGCCAGCCGGGCCACGCCTGCCTCTGGCAACGCACTATTGAAAATCCGAACCTCATCGATCTTCCCGTCAAAGCACCGCTGCCCGTAAAACTGGCTCGTGCCGACATACACGTCCTCATCATTATCCTCGATCACCCCGCTGGGCACGTATTGCACCAGATCCAGCTGCCCGTCGATATAGAGCGACACCTTCTCACCGTCAAACACCCCCGCAACGTGCGTCCACTCCCCCAACGGCACCTCCCCTGCACTGGTCACCATCCGCCGCACCCCATCAACACCCACACGCATCTGCAAATGCCTATCGCCACTGCCGCTCAACAGCAACGTGTAAATCGAATAAGGCTCCGACGTGCCATACTCCTTCGAAATGATTCGCTGGTCCTCACGGTACTGGTCCACCCACACCCACGCCGCCACCGTCACGTAATCCACATCCAGACTCGACGCGTCGGGAATCCGCACGTAATCATCCACCCCGTCAAACTGATATGCCTGCCCCACATACCCCGCTGTCAACACCGGCACGTGGCCGGCCGACGTGACACCGTCGTTCCCATGCCACGAACTATCCACCACCCCATCGCCCGGCTCGTCGTCCAGCTTCATATACACGACCAGCTCCGTCGTCTCCACCCCCAGCAGCGCCGCTCCCGCATGACTGGCCCCGCCGGCCACATCAATAAGCAGCGACTCACCCGTCGATGTCACCCCCCCCGCACTGCACGGATCAATTACGCTCCAGAGTCCCCCATCAAGCACCCCGCCCGCGAACGCGTCACTAACGGGCCCTTCACGTACAAACGACGCCGTAATGCTCTCATTGGCGTCCATCGTCACCGTCACCGGATTGGCTCTGCTCGCAAGGGTTCCATCCCAATCCTCAAACACCCAGCCATCGCTCGCCACCGCCGTCAGTCTCACCTGCTCACCCGCCCAGAAACTCGTCCGGTTTGGCTCGCTGCAGTCCTCCGGAATCACCCCCACCAGCCAGTCATCCCCCAACAACGCCAAATCCACCAGATCCACCACCAGATTCCCGTCCAGATCCCCCGCCAGATCGCCGCTGCGCAACCACCCATCCGCCACCAGACCGTGATCCGCCAGGTTCACCCGACAGTCCTCGCTGGCGTCGCCCACCGGGCCAACGATCTCCCCCGGCCCGCAACGGCACAACGGCTCCTCCACCACCGTCCCTTCGCCCACCACGTCTATCTCCAACGTATAATAAGACTGAGCCCCCACCGGACAAACAGAACAGACACACATCAGCGCCCATAACACTGCCGCCCGCTCTAGCCTGACAACCAACCTCGTTCTACCGGAAGCCTTCATGTCGAATCCGTTCGCCTATGCCCGTCTGCAATGACTCTGCCAATGCCTCCCTCCTGTTTCGGTTACGCCCGCTCACAGAAAAGGCGCACAACACCCCCCTCTCTCTCAATAGCTCGAAAAGCTCTCGACAAGAAGCGCCGCTCCGCCGCCGCCTCTACCTGCCACCAGATTATACGAACGGGTAGACCACAGAGCAAGACTTCCTGGCCTGACCACCCCGGCAATGACGCCCCCGCCACCTGCCTCAAATAATCTCCGCCGCACCAACGGGAATCCACGCCTCCTCCCCGTTGCTCAACCTGATCCGCAGCCAGCCCGGCCGTTGCTCGACTACCGTCAATTCCGTACCCGCGTGAAGAGCATCTTCAAAACTGGCAGGGTAGAGCTCTCCGTTCCCTTGACGCGCCACCACACTGCTGGCCACAATCACACCCTCCACGTGCGAGCGCCGATGGACCTCATCCATCCCCACCGACGCCGCCAGACAGACCGCCCCCAACAAGAAAACCACCGCCAGCCAACGCAGCCCCCGCCACCGTCGCCTTAGCAGATACACACTCACCACAACACAAAACGCCGCCCAGCACACGCCCGCCAAAGCAAACTTCGTCTTAGTCCCCAGATCATAATGCCAGAAAAACAACGTCTCCAACACCCGCTGCCGAGCCGGCACCACGCTTTGATCCTGTCGCCGGCTCCGCGCGTAATCCAGGTTCTTGGCCAGGTCCGCGTCGTGCGGCAACAGACGCTCTGCTCGTCGATAATTCACAATCGCCCGCGCAATGTCCCCACTGAGCAGATACGCATTGCCGATGTTGTAATACAAAAAGCCGTTGACCACCTGCCCCTCTTCGATGATCCGCCGATAACGCAAAATCGCCTGCTCATAGAGCACCGCCGCCTCCTCCGGCGACGCCTGCACCTTCTCGTTGGCCTGACGAAACAATTGACTCGCCTGGTAACTCAGATCCGCCAGCTCCGTCTGCGACAGCGCAGCATCCGCCTGCCCGCCCGCCAGCAACACCATCGCCGCCAGAATGACTGCTATCAGCCCTTTCGACATGCCTTCAATTCCTCTTCCAAACCTGCCACACATCGCGCCGCCTCACGAGGCTCCACCTTCGCCTCACCATGCCCGCCCGCGTAGCGACTGTTCTCGCACCGCTCCAGCACCTCGCAAAACGCCGCCGCCCCCCGCCCCTGGCATCCCCGCGCACCAAGCAGCTCCCGGCAATCACGCACCGTCAGCGATTGCGCCACCCGATCGCAACGCTCGCCCATGTACTGCCTCAACACATCAGCCACCTCATCCGCCACATCGCTGCCACCAGCCGAAACGTGCTTCAGCCGCCGCACCGCACGCTTGCACGCCGTCGCCTGCAACTGCGCCCGCCGCCGCTCTGGGTTGTCCGCCCTGAGCCGCTCCGCCACAAACACCACCGCAAGCAACACCAAAGGCGCCCCCCACAACCCCACGACCAACGGATTGACCAACGTCGCCCCCAACGAAAACGCCCGGTTCTCCAGCAACGCCGGCCCTTCGTAATTGGCCGCAATTCCACCCTCCACCGCCGTTATCGCCTTGGCCCGCACCCCGACAGGACCCGCCCCGATACCCTCCGCCGCCGTCACCACACGTGTCGCCATGACCTCCAACGGAATCGGCTCACTTCGCACCGTCACGTAACGCCCCCCGTCCACATCAAAATAACTCAGCGGAATCGCCGGAATCGCCTTGATCGTCTCATACATCGGCCGAATCGTCTGCGTGAACACCTTCGCCTGGGCCACCACCTTCGGCGCCGACTGGTCGCTCGGTATCTTGAAGTCCTTCGCCAACGCCTCCACCGACTCAAGCTCCGGCATCGTCACCTCACGGGGCAACTCCCCCGAGATCCGAATCGTCAGAGTAATCGGATCCCCCACGTTCACTTCCGTCGGCTGCGCCTCCGTCGCTATCGTGTAACGACCCACCAGACCTGCAAAATCCGCCGGCCGACCCGCCCCGGGCAACGCCTTCACCGACACAGCCACCGGCGCCGCCGTCGTCAAAAACCGCTGATAACTACGCCGATCACGCCGCGAACCAAACACATCAAGAGGATCCACCCGACGACGACGCGTCGACGTGTCCACTTTGCTCGCCACGTGAGCTCCCAGCGACCTCTCGCCCGCCTGCTGCGGAATCAGTATCCGCTGCCAGGACAGCGCCAGACAGTCTCGCCCATCATGCTTGCAACTACGCTGACTGACCACCACCACCTGGCCGCCTACCTTCAACTCGAACGCCTTGTCCCCTCCTCCCGGAGGCCCCGCCGCCACCACCCGCCACAACTCAGACTGTTCCAAAAACGACGCGGCAAAATCAAAATCCCCCACACCATTGACCATCGTCCCGTCAATATACCACGTCACCGTACACGTGATCGGCTGGCCCACATAAACATCCGTCTGCGAAACCGTAATCTCCAGGTCCAGCTTATCCGTCGTCTGCGGCGACAATACATCAATCGACAGCGCATTCGTCTGGTACGTCCGCCCCTCCACCTCCACGCTCACCGCCGGAAGCGTCGCCGAACCCGCCTGGCTGGCCGTCAACAAATACGCCATCAGATACCGCTTGACCACCTGCTCCGAACGCCGCCCGTTGCGTATCGTCACCGACCGCTGCGAAAGATCACGCCCCCCCTGGCTCTGCACCGACCAGGCCGCCAGAACACTCACGTCCGCCTGGCCCGGG
This sequence comes from uncultured Pirellulales bacterium, assembly GCA_964401265.1. Classification (GTDB taxonomy): domain Bacteria; phylum Planctomycetota; class Phycisphaerae; order Sedimentisphaerales; family SM23-30; genus CAYNXW01. The sequence continues at coordinate 13,675 of CAYNXW010000030.1, forward strand.
CCATCGTGCCCGTCAACGATAATCTGATACTGAAAAGGCTCCCCCACGTAGATATCTTTCTGCACAGCCGCCCCGACACGTATCTGGGCCGCCGCCGCCTCCGTGCCCGCCACGCACAGGCACACCCCTGCCGCCACCCGCAACACCATCATTATCGCCCGTCGCTTCATCATAGCACTACCATAGCCCACACATCTCCCCCTCCTTCACCGGCCACTCCTGACTCCTGCCAATGCTTCACCAATCCTTGTCCACCGCCTGATACCCGCCCCGGCCAGCCTTGCGTCGCTGCTCCTTACGCTCTCTCTCGTCGTCAATGATCTGCTTGGCCGTCGTATCCGGAGCCGCCGACCGCTCCTGCTGCTCCTGCTCGCCCTGCTGTTCCTTCTTCTCCTGCTCCTCCTTATCCTCTTTATCCTCTCCCTGCTGCTCTTGCTGGTCCTGCTGCTGCTCTTGTTGCTGTTCCTGTTGCTGTTGCTGTTTTTGATCCTGCCCCTTGCTCTGTTGCTGCTGCTCTTGCGGCTTACCCAACGCCTCCAACGCCCGCTTCAAGCTCTCCACTGACGCCGCCTGCGCCTCCAGCGCCTGGGCCCCTTGCACCGCCTTCAAACCCTCAACAGCCTGCTCCTCATGCCCCACGGCATTGCCCAGCTCCTCACCCGCCTTGCCCAACGCCTGGGCCTGTTGCTGCTGTTGCGCCGCCATGTTGGGATCCGCACCCGCTGTCGAAGCAGCCGCCCCAATCTGCTGCGCCAACTCGCCCGCCTTGGCCTGCGCCTTGGCCGTATCCACCCGCAGCCCTTCCTGCTC
>CAYNXW010000031.1:0-14440 GCA_964401265.1 uncultured Pirellulales bacterium
CGTCGAAGAAGGCGGCTCCCTCGCCTCCGCCGCCGAAGCCTTCCCCAGAGGCTTCGACCCCATCTATGCAAGCATGATTGCCGCCGGCGAAGCATCGGGAAACTTGCCTACCGTCCTCAGCCGCCTGGGCCAAATCCAACGCCAAAGCGATCGCATCAAACGAAAAGTACTCGCTGCCTGCATCTACCCCGCGCTCCTCACCACCATGGCTATGGCCGTTACCGGCGTGCTCGTCTTCATCGTCCTGCCACGATTCGCTCAGGTCTTCACCGATATGAACGTCGATCTGCCCGCCAGCACCAAATTCATCCTCAACATCTCTGGACTCGTACGCCAACACTTCCTGCTCGCCCCACTGCTTACCGCCTCCGTCATCGCCGCCATTGTCTACGCCCTCCGTACCAACGCCGGACGACGCTTCCGTGCCCGCAACTCCCTGCGACTGCCCATCTTCGGCCCACTCATCAAAGCCATACACAACGCCAGAGTCTTCCGCCTCATCGGCTTCCTCATCGAATCCAGCGTGCCTCTGCTCGAAGCCCTGCGACTCACCCAAAAAGCATCCACCAACTACCTCTACATTAACCTGCTACAATCCATGCACGAAAGTGTCCTGAATGGCCGCTCCATGCACGAAATCCTCCTGGAAAGCCCTCTCATTCCTGCCAGCCTCGCCCAAATCGTTCACACCGGCGAAGACAACGCCCAGGTCGGACGCGTCATGACTACCCTCGCCGACCACCTTGACGACCACAACGAAACACAAATCAACATGCTCACCAGCATCATGGAGCCCGTTATCCTCATCTTCATGGGACTCATCCTCGGCACCGTCGCCATCTCTCTCGTCTTGCCCATGTTCGATCTCTCGAGAATCTCTGCCTGAACCGAGGTCACAACATATGAAACTCAGACGTAACAAAATATTCCTCCCCATTGGCCTCGATATCGGCTCTACGGCCCTCCGCGCCGTCCAACTCTACCGCCAAGGCGATGACCTCCACCTCCACGCCGCGCTCGCCCTGCCCCACCCCTATCCCGACAACCAGTCCTCCCCCGACCACTCACTTCCCCACAGTCCACTGCCGCCAGACCCCACAAACACCCATGACGAGAACCACATCCTACAAACAAGTGCACCAACCAATCTCGAAACCCCCGCCCCTCTCGTCGTGCAGCTACAAAGACTCATCCAACGTGGCGGCTTCGTCGGACGAAAAGTTGTCCTCCACTGCCCCGCCGACAAACTCGACATGAGACCCATCGACCTGCCCGCGCCTCCAGAAGGACTACCCCACGCCGCCGTGGCCGGCGCTGTCAAAATCCAAATCGATCAATTGCCCACCCCTTTCCCCCAAACCGTCTGTGACTATCTCAACCTCGGCTACGATCCTCATCCCGGAATCCTACGCATCATGGCCGTCATCGCCGACGCCCAATTCATCCAACAACGAATTCAACTGGTAAAGAAAACAAACCTCCACTGCCTCCACATTGACGCTCTCCCCTGCAATCTCAGCCGACTGCTCCAACACACCCTGCCAAACACCCCAAGTGAGAACTCTCTCAACGACAAAAAACAGACATCCAAAAACCACCACCAGCAACCCCCAACACCCAGCGAACACCTGACCGCCGTCATCGACATCGGATTGAACGGATCTACCCTCGTCATCTGCAATCCCGCCGGACCGGTCTTCGCTCGCCAATTCCCCTTCGCCGGCCGCCACATCACCAACACCCTCGCACAACGGCTCCTCATCAACCTGCAAAAAGCCGAACATATCAAAGAAAAACACGGCATTGATTGGCACACCCGACACCTTTGCAACACCGCCGGAAATACCTCTGCCTCCAACACACAAAACACCACGACCGCACTTCTCGAATCGCCGCCAAAAAACAACCCCGCTCAACCCGAACTCGCAAAGGCCATCTACGCCGCCCTCCAGACCGAACTCTACGATTACGCCCTCTCGCTCACCCGCGCCCTCAACTACGTAGTCGCCAACCGAGCCCAGGCACAACTCAAACGCATCCTACTCACCGGCTCTGCCGCCCACCTCAAAAACCTACCCGACTTTCTCACACACCAGTTCGAACTACCCGTGCAATTACTTGATCACCCCTTGCTACACGAAATTACCAACGCTTTGCCCCGCCCCCAGGCGATCGCCGGACCCTGGACGACCGCCCTGGGCTTGGCTCTCTACCAAGGAGACACCGCTCATGGCAGCCGTTGACCTCATTCCCACACAAATCAAGACCGCCCACATGAGGCGACGACGACTCCAGGCCTACTCCGATCCTCTTGCTGCCGTCGAAACCCTACGCAACCAGACCCCCCAACTTGTCTACCTCACCAAGCTCTCCTTCACACCCAGCGATCACGCCGAAAACGCCTCGACTCAGACAGCCGCGCTGCCCAAGGCCGCCGCCATGTTTGCCATCAAAGACGACAATGCCCGACAAACCGCACCTCAAACCGATATCACCCCCGATGCGCTAACCATCACAGGACAGGCTTGCACCCATCAGACCGTAGGACAATACCTCCATATCCTGCAACAGTGCCCAGAGTTCCAACATACCCTCCTCCTCAATGCCTGCCGCAGCCCAACTCAAAACACCGACTACGCTACCCAACCCGTTGATTTCGAAATGGCAATACGTTTACGGAAATAGACCTCATGCCTAGTTACCATAAAATAAAAATACTCGATATCGACCTCACACTTCAGGGCTCCTTCGACGGCACCTGCAACTTCCTCCGCGCCCTCCGCGAGCACATGCCCTATATCCGCATCGCCTCGCTACAGCTTACCCGCGACCAACAAGCCCAACCCCCCTCCTGCAAAACCGAAATCACCTTACACGTGTTTGGGCCCCCGCGGGCCGCAGTACTCAACACCACCAAGGGAGTATCCCAATGACCACGTCAAGAAAAATCGCCATAGCTGCCCTGCTGGTCGCCATCGGCGTCCTCGTCTGGGACAAAACCAGACCAGACGGCTCGATCACCCAGCCTGCCTCCGCCCAGGCTCACAACGCCACTACAAGCAAACCTGCCACGGCCCCCCCCCGCCTGGCCCAACAAACGACTCCGACACCCTCTCTACGCCCGATAGGCCCCCAGCTGATGACAGCCTCCTCGCCCGCCTCGAAAAAATCGACTTTGACGCCTGGCTATCCCCCGCACCAGACACACCCCAACCCCTGCGCCAACAAGACCTGGCCCCCCAACCTTCCGTTAACCCTCTCGCCGCCTGCCTTAAAGCCCTTATCGACCCCGTCTGTCCACCACAAAATCAACCGCTCCATAACCTGCCCCGCGACCTCTTCACCGCCTCTCCCAACAGCCGGATCTGCCTGCCACCCTGCCCGTCCTCTCCGGCATCCTTATTGGCCAGGACTACCGATGCGCCCTCCTCGACGGACGCCTGGTCTTCCTCGGAAAAATTATCGGACCCTGGGAGCTCGTCAACGTACAACCCGATAAAATCGAACTGCTCTGTCGCTCCACTAGTACATCCATCATCCTTAAACCGTAACACCACTGTAAACGGCCCCAAAGTAAGACCGGCTTCCACTGATGGAAATTACCATGTATTATGTAAAGTCCACATGAACCTCTGCCGAAATCTCTAATGAAGCGTAATTGCTAAAGCCAACCGGAACAAAAATGTTGCCTTTGGGCAAAAGAGGAATTGTGTTAAGGGTATCGAGGAGAGAAAATGCAATGAGGCCTGACCACAACAATAAACGCGCGTTCAGTCTGGTCGAACTGGTCATCGTCATCGTCATCCTGGGTATCATTGCCGCCGTGGCCATCCCCCGAATTACCTCCGGTAGCCGAAACGCCGGCGAGTCCGCGCTCCGCGCCAACCTCGCCAGTATCCGCAATGCCATCGACTGGTACTACGGCGAACATAACAACGTCTTCCCCGGTGTCAACGACGCGGGCGGCGGCTTTGGTGGGGCCAATTCCGAAGATGCCCTGAAAAACCAGCTCGTCAAATACACCAAAAGCGACGGCACCGTCTCCGACTCGGTTGACCCCGCCTTCCCCTACGGACCCTACCTCCGCGGCAACTTCCCCGCTCTGCCCGTGGGATCCAATGCCGGAAACAATGCCGTCAAAATGGTCGCAAAGGCGGGACCTGTCGTCGATGGCGACACCGACGCTACGGCCGGATGGATCTTCAATAGCACCACCGGTGAATTCAAAGCCAACCTCACCACCAGCGAAGTAGCGAACGACGGCACCGCCTACCTCGACTTCTAATACAGATCCTCGCTTACCTGGCGAATTCCTATGACTCGCGATAACAATAAAAGTCTCGCATCGGTACCTTCATCCGTGCGAGACTTTTCTCGTACACCCCCAGCGTCAATACGAGCTTTCACCCTCGCCGACGCCGACATCGCCGACCAACTCGTGCTTGACATGATTCTCGAAATCAAACAAAAAGCCTACGCCGACCCCGACTCCCCCACCTCCTTTGGACTCGAACCCGGTGAGTCTCTGCCCCGCGACACCTTCGACGACGTCGACGACTACTTCCAATACCACACCACAACCCCGTGCCTGCCCAATGGCGCCCCCTACCCCCAGGCCGCAGCTCTCACCCGCGCCGTCACCGTAAGACGCGTCGCTGCCAACGACTTCTCACAAACAGTCTCCGCAGACGAAGGATTCAAGGAAGTGACCATCACCGTTGCCAAAGGCCAAAGCCTCCTCGCACAACACGCCTACGTCATCCCATACACCCCCTGAAAACAAACCATCCTTGCCCTCAACAACCGCCTCTAAAATCTGCCCCCCCGCGATTGTTGACCCGAACACTGCATGATAGCGTCGCCACCAAAAACCCCCGAATAAATGCGGACCAACCCTCACTCCACCCGCAACGTGCCCACCGAGTCCTTCAACTTCGCCAGATCCCCCGCAAACGCCTCCGCCGGCCCCCAGGCCTCCACCACATAAACATGCTTCGTCGTCGTCGCCAACGCCGCCATATACCCCATACCCACCGTCCCGATCTGCTTGCTCCCAATCAACAACTTCGCCTCCTTCCCCTTGCCCAACGCCTGCTCCCCCTCCTCGCTCAATGCCACCACCTTCTGCTCCGTCAGCACCCGCCGCACCAACGTCAACCAGAAATCCATATCCCCGCCGGCATAATTCTCCACCCGATACCCCTTGATATACACCACTGCCGGCGACATCGCCTCCGTCGCCCACGTGTCCTGATAAAACCGCAGATACCCGCTCGGCGGATCGAGCAATGACCTGCTCAGCCATCCCCCCTTCTTAGGCCGCGGAGGCGCCGGCCGCGACATCTCACTCGTCAAACCACGCACCCACGGAAAAGGCACCAGCCGTGTCAAATCACCCTGGGGCAAAGGCGAATTCACCCGCACCGTCACCGTTGAATACGCCACACTGTGCTCCAGATACGCAATCTTACCCTTCAACAGCTCGATCTGCTCCGTCAGACGCCCCAGCTCCGTCTCAATCTTTAACGCGTCCTCCACCTTCTCCGCCCGATCCAGCAAACTCAACAACCGCTCCCGCAGCTGCTCCGCATTCGCCAGCCGTATCTGCAAATCACGCATCTCCTCCGTCACGTCCCGCCCCTGAATATCCCGCCGCGTCACCTGCCCCAGCTCCTCCAACTTCCCAATCAACGCACGAAACCGATCCGCCGGCACCTTCAACGTGATCGAATCCCCCGTCCGCTGCTGCATATACCCGCCCAGCTCATGCGCCGCCGCCTCCATCGCGTTCAGCGACGCATCCACCTGCTGCACCACCATCATCAGCACCGCATTATAAACCATCAGCCGATCCGTCCGCCCCGCCTCCGCAGCCGGCACGTTCACGCCCGCCACCTCCCCTGCCGATCCGCTCGTCGCCATCGCCAGACGCCCCACCGCCGGCGTCGCTGGCACCCCCAACGCTTTCGCCTCACGAAAAGGCTCCGCCGCTACCATCTCCCCGCCCCCGTCATAGCCCCTCGCTTCCACATGACTCTGTCCCGCTGAATCACACCCCGCCACCCAATGCACCAACACCGCCAGCACCCCCATCACACAAAAATAACGCATAATACACCTCCCAAGAAAAACGACCAGCGCCGCAGTCCAGAAAAAAGGACCCACTAACACCCTGATGTGCCTGATTCGTCTTCCAAAACTGTTCGCCGCCCGCCTCACCCCCGCAGCGACACCTCCGCCCACAACCACACCGCAACGTTACATTCTAGGCTCACTCCTCTGCGTTTGCCAAAATACCGTCACGCCCCTCAGTACGCCCCCGCTCCATCTTCCCCTGCCCACGCCTCTGCCTCATCCGCCTCGCCCGTCTCCAGCACCCCTTCGACGCTCTTCCCTGCCCCCTCGGCCGCCTCTCGGACCACGCGAATCTGCACCGCTACCAGGCCCGGCTCCTCTACCTTCGCCTCACCACCCTCTCCAACCTCGGCCTGCCCCTCGGCCGGCTTCACCTCATCCTTCGGTGCCCCCGGCGCTTCGCTCACCCCCACCCCGCTGCCCTGATTCGCTGCCACACTGCCCGCTCCCGTCACCGGCTCGTCCGACTCAAACTCCCTGGGCCCCAACAAACGCACACCGGGCAACCCACCCTTGTCTTCTCTCGCGATCTCCTCCAACCACTCCGCTGCCAAGGCCTCGCTCGCCCCCGGCGCCGCCCGCGCCAGACGCTGCGCCAATACCGCCCGATCCCTCCCCTCATCGGCCCCTGCCCACGCCAGCACCTCCTCCACGCTCACCCCCGACACCGCCGCCACACCCCCATCCGGCGCCTCGATCAACAAATCCACATGCCCGCCCTTACGCGCCAACCCCTCGACAATCCCCTCCAGAGCCGCCGGCCGACACATAAATCCATAAAGAACACCCTCCTCGCTACCTGCCAACGCCGACCGCACCACCGGCCCAATATCATACTCATCCAATAGCCCCTCCATCTGCAACTGCGCCCGCCCCAGCCCCTCCGTCCGCACCGCCAACTGCACCGAGCCGTAAACTGCCGGCTCTACGCTTGCCAGCAAAGCCTCGTCGTCCGCTGCCTCGCTAACCACACCGGCCCGCTTCGCCGCCACACTTCCAGGCGCCTTCTCCCCCGCATCCACTACCACTGCCCCCTCCGGTGTTCGCGGCCCCACCGCAGGCTGCACCAGCACACTATACACAAACGCCCCTACCCCCAACGTCAACAGTACCACCGCCGCCGCCGCTGTCAAACGACGCAAAAACAAATGACGACGACCCGCCGACTCGTTCAGCCCCTCCCGGCCCTCCAAAATCAAATCCCGCTCCAGACGAAACATCACCGACTCCGACAGACCCGCCGGCGCCGCCTCTCGCTCCATACTCCCCAGCAGAGACGCTGCCTCTTCCAAACCCGACAACTCTGCCCGCATGTCCTCATCCGACGACAGCGCCTTCTCCACCTTCCGCCGCTGCTTCGCCGACAGCTCGCCATCATAGTAGCTGTTCAACAACTCCCGCCACGCTTTCTCTCGCCGTTTGTCTGCCATCACATCACCCGACCCTCAAAATCCATCCTCGCCCAGTCGCTCCCGTATCGCTCCCCGCGCCCGCGACAGTCGGCTCTTTACCGTGCCCAAAGGCAACTCTAATATCGACGCAATCTCACCGTAACCTAACCCCTCTATATCTCGCAATACCACTACCGCCCGACTCGCCGGCTCCAACTCCCCTAACGCCGACAGCACCCGACGATGCTGCTCTCGCAAGGCCGCCTCCCCCGCAGGGCCAGCCCCTGGAGACTCGAGCAAATCCATCAGACCAGCCGCCTGACGCCCCGGAGAACCACTCGATGCCTCCAACGCACTGAAATGCACCGGCCGTGACCGACGCCGAAAGTTGATCGCCAGATTCATCCCGATTCGAAACAACCATGTATAAAAGCCCGACGAACCGCGAAACCGACCCAAGCCACGCAACGCCCTGACAAACGCCTCCTGAGTCAACTCCTCCGCGTCCTCATAATGCCCCACCACCCGGTACATCGCGTTGAATAGCCGATCCTGGTGCCTCTCTATCAGCCTCGCCAATGCCTCAATATCGCCCACCCGAGCCCGCGAAACCAGTTCGCGATCGCTCTCGCCGCCCTCTTCTACTCTGCCGTACCTTTTACTTTGACCCATGAGACGCCCAGAGGTTCCCTAAAAAAGGTGAGCTTTCCAGCATACCAGCCACACGCTAAATGACTGCCAACACATATCTTGGCATGTTTTGCCCTCACAGTCAACGCCGTTATCGGACATTACATCTCAGCCACCCGCGCCCGACCACTCTCCTTACGCCCTCCCTCGCTCCCACCTGACACCCTCAACCCTCAACCTTCAACCTTCAACCTGCCACCTTCAACCTTCAACCTGCCACCTTCAACCTTCAACTTTCAACCTGCCACCTTCAACCTTCAACTTTCAACCTGCCACCTTCAACCTTCAACTTTCAACCTGGCACCTTCAACCTTCACCCTGCCACCTTCAACCTTTAACCCCTTCCCTACCTCATTGACGTTGCACCCTTCAAAGGCTACACTAACCCCATGAGCCAGAAAAACAACAAAAACGAAACGTACGAGAACCCCCTCCAAAGCCGCTACGCCTCCACCCAGATGCTCTGCACCTTCTCGCCCCAGTTCAAATTCTCCACCTGGCGACGCCTCTGGCTCGCCCTCGCCCAGGCACAAGCCCAACTAGGCCTGCCCATCGCCCCCAAACAGCTCCAACAAATGAACCAGCACCTCGAAGACATCGACTTCACAAAAGCCGCCAAATACGAAAAACAATTCCGCCACGACGTCATGGCCCACGTCCACACCTTCGGCGACGCCGCTCCCGACGCGCGACCCATCATCCACCTCGGCGCCACCTCCGCCTTCGTCGGCGACAACACCGACCTCATCCAGATGCGACAGGCCCTCCAGCTCGTCCACGCCCGACTCTTCCGACTCATCGACCTCCTCGGAAAATTCGCCCGCAAACACCGCGCCCTGCCCACCCTCGGCTACACCCACTTCCAACCCGCACAGCTCACCACCGTCGGCAAACGAGCCTCCCTCTGGTGCTACGACTTCGTCCTCGACTTCCACGAAGTCCTGCACCGCCTCGACTCCCTCACCTTCCGCGGCGTCAAAGGCACCACCGGCACACAGGCCTCCTACCTCGCACTCTTCAAAGGAGACCACAACAAGGTCCGACGCCTCGAAACACTCGTCGCAAAAAAAATGGGCTTCAGCACCGTCGCCCCCGTCACAGGCCAGACCTACAACAGAAAAATCGACGCCAACGTCCTCGCCACCCTCTCTACCCTCGCCCAGTCCGCCCACAAACTCTCCAATGACATCCGACTACTCGCCCACCTCAAACAGCTGGAAGAACCCTTCGAAAAGAAACAAATCGGCTCCTCCGCAATGGCCTACAAGCGAAACCCCATGCGCTGCGAACGCACCGCCTCCCTCGCCCGCTTTGTCATCTCCCTCGCCGATTCCCCCGCTCAAACCGCCGCCACCCAGTGGTTCGAACGCACCCTCGACGACTCCGCCAACAAACGCCTCGCCATCCCCCAGGCCTTCCTCGCCATCGACGCCATCCTCATCATACTCGCCAACGTCGTCGAAGGCCTCGTCGTCTACCCCAACGTCCTCAAACGCGCCATCAACGCCGAACTGCCCTTCATGGCCACCGAAAACATCATGATGGCCGCCGTCCACGCCGGACAAGACCGACAGAACATCCACGAAATCATCCGCCAGCACTCCCATGCCGCCGCTCACCAGGTCAAAAACCTCGGACGCGATAACGACCTCATCGACCGCCTCCGCACCGAACCCGCCCTTGCCGACGTCGACCTCGACGCCGTCCTCGACCCCGCCCTCTACATAGGCCGCGCTCCCCAACAAGTAGACGAATTCATCCGCGATACCCTCACGCCACTCCGCCGAAAATGGGCCCGCACCGCCAAAATCCCCGACGAACCCCTACGCGTCTAACCTACTCTCGCCACTAGACACACAAGGTCGTTAATAACATGCCCCAACCGACCATGAATTCACGCCAACGCGTCTTAACCGCCTTCGACCACAACGAGCCCGACAGAGTCCCCTTCTGGTGCGGTGCCTCACCCGAGTTCTGGCAAAAGGCCAAACGACAACTCGCCCTCGACGACGAAGCCCTACGACAACGCCTCCACGACGACTTCCGACGCGTCGCACCCCGCTATGTCGGTCCCGAACACGCCCTCACGCCCGACGTCTCCTGCTGCACCCCCTTCGGCGTCGAACACACCGGCATCGGCTACGGCCAGCCCAAAAACCACCCCCTCGCTCACGCCACCCTCGACCACATCCATCACTACCCCTGGCCCGACCCCGACACTATGGACGTCTCTAACATACGCGACGACGCCCTACGCTACGACCGCCGCTTCGCCATCCTCGGCGGCGAATGGGCCCCCTTCTGGCACGACCTCATCGATCTGCTCGGCATGGAAAATATGTACCTCAAAATGTACGACCAGCCCGAACTCATCGACGCCATTCTCGAACACATTCTCGACTACTACCTCACCGTCAGCAAACGCACCTTCGAAGCCGCCGCCGATGCCATCGACATCTTCTTCATCGGCAACGACCTCGGCAGCACCCGAGGCCCTCTCCTCAGCGAAAAACTCTTTCGCCGCTTCCTCCTGCCCCACCTCCAGCAACTCGTCGACCTGGGCCACGCCTTCAACCTCAAAGTCATGCTCCACTGCTGCGGCGGCTTCGCCCCACTCATCCCCGCGATGATCGATGCGCGCCTCGACGCCCTCCACGCCGTCCAGCCATCCTGCCACGGCATGGACCTCACCCAACTCAAAGCACGCTTCGGCCGACAAATCCTCTTCAACGGAGCCATCGACTCCCAACACGTCCTCATCGAAGGCGACCCCGACTACGTCCGACAACAAACCCGCCACGTCCTCGATATCATGATGCCCGGCGGAGGCTACATCGCCGGCGCCAGCCACGACACCATCCTCGAAGAAACCCCCCTCGAAAACGTCCTCGCCATGACCGACACCATCCACCAGTTCGGCCGCTACCAACACACCCCCTGATCCCCCGCAAACCTCCAATCCAATGCCAACCCACCCCCTTCCGAAAGGCCCTGTTCAGCCGCACCCCCCTTACGTAAACGAACCGACAAGCCCAGTAAGAGTTCACGCTTTAGCGTGCAAAAACGAAAACGCAAGGACACACCCCCTGCCAATCAAATACGGCGACGCGTGCCACCGGCAAACGCAGCTGCTTTACGTTGGTGAAGCAGCCGACCTTGGCCGTTGTCCTGCACGAGGCACCTGACCATGACCTGCACGCCCACCGTTTTCAATTTCGAGCCTTTGAATTTCCAATTCGTTTCCAATTCCGTGCTTCGAATTTCGAATTTCTGCCGCCAAAACGCTCCCCCTACCCTGCTTCTCGCGATCTTTCAGTACGTACACTCCCGCGCCGCATCCGCATACGCCTGCAAGTGCTCCACCGGCGCGTCAAAGAAATGATCCGCCAGCGACAGAATATAACCCCCGTCCTGCCCCACCTTCTCAAACAACTCAAACACCTTGCTCCGTATCCGCTCCGCCGGCCCGTCCGTCAGCACGCTGTACTGGTCCAGCCCCCCAATCAACGCCAACCGCCCCCCGATCTTCGCCGCATACTCCCAAGGCTCCTGGTTGCCCCCGATACTCGTCGGCGCCAGCGTCTCCGACGCGTCGCTCCCGTTCGCCACAATGTGCTCCTCGATCCCCACCGTCCCCCCGCACGTATGATAGCTCACCTTGAACCCCAACCCATGCAGCGCGTCATGCAGCTGCCGATCATAAGGCAGACAAAACTCCTCGTGCAACTGCGGCGATATCAACGTCGACGAAGACGCCCCGCCACCCGTCTCGATCACATCAAACTTCCCCCCCGCCATCGACTCCACAAAACGCAGCTTCTTCTCCAGCAGTATCCCCAAAAAACGATGCACCCAGTCCGGCTTATCAAAACACGCCAGAATCAAATCATTAATATCCATCAGGCACGCCGCATGCTGCCAACAGCCCGGCTGGTCCCCCCAGACCCCACCACGCAAAATGCCCCCGTCGCCCACCTCGTCGTAACACTCGCTCACCTGTTCCAAATCCACCGAAGGCACCGGCATATACTTCGCCAGCAGCTCAATGTCCTCGTCCCGCTTCACCAGATGCTCCGTCACCCACGTCGTCTTGCGGTCCCCGCCCGTCTTGCACGTCAACGCCCCCTCCGGCGTCTCGATACGCAACGCCACCGCCCGCCCGTCCGCATCCGCACGCAAAACCTCCCCCGACACCCGCCACTGCGCACTCGATACCCCCGCCGCACTGCACATCCCCGCCAGCTCTCCCACCCCACGCTCAGCCTCCGACTGCTTCAGCCCCCCCGAATACGGCACCTCCGCATCCAACCCGAACTTCGCAAACGCCTCCACTATGCTCATCCCACCCAGGTACGTCTGCAAATGATAATCCTGCCACTCGTGCACCGTCGCCGGCAACCGGTCTGCCTTCTCCCCCGCCAGCGCACACAACATCCGCTCTTTCGACGTCATCCGCCCAATCTCCCTTCACCTGTTGAAAACTCTCGTCCCGTTCAACGCCCCTCACGCAACTCCTTGCGAAGCTCCGCGTTCTCCTCCTGCAAATCCTTTATCTTGTCCTCCAGCTTCTCGATCTCGTCCTTGTAATACTCCTCCTCGTCCTCTCGCCGATCTTCCAACCGACGGTATTTCTTCTCCCGTATCTCCAGTAACTGCTGACACTCCGCCAGGTCCCGCTCCACCCGCTGCTCACGCGTCAAATGCGAGTCCGGCACCCCCGGCGCCGGGTCCCGCTGCTTGGGCGACTGATACTCCCTGTCCCCCCCCAGATCCACCAAAGGCTTGTCAATCCGCACGTCGTAACACCCCACACTCACCAGACCCAACAATCCCGCCACGACCCACAGCACACCCTGCTTAACCATAGCATACTCCTTGACTTACGCCCCAAACCATCCTTGCTCTCATTTCCCCCATCATACCCGCCGCCCGTACCCTGTCAACCGTCTCGCGACTGCCGCGCCCGCGTGCTGGCCGTGACCAGGGCGTCTCGCCCATGATAAAATCCGTCGCGCAGCGACACCTCCCCTTATGCCTGATGCCTTATCCCTTATGCCTCCTCTTTTCCATTTTGCATTTCCTCTCCGCCCCGCTATCCTCTTCCTCTGGACAACATACTAAAGCCCGAAATAACACCCGGACAACACCCATGCCCCCAACCAAACTCATCCTCATCATCGGCCCCACCGCCGTCGGCAAGGGCTCTGCCGCCTTCCACCTCGCCCAGACCCTCAACGCCCACATCCTCTCCATCGACTCCATGAAGGTCTACCGCCGCATGGACATCGGCACCGCCAAACCCTCCCCCGACCGCCGCTCCGCCCTGCCCTACCACCTCATCGACGTCGTCGAACCCTCCCAGCCCTTCAGCGTAGGCCGCTTCGTCGAACTCGCCGACGCCGTTATCGACACCTGCCTCGCCCAAAACACCCCCCTCGTCGCCGTCGGCGGCACCGCCATGTACATCCGAGCTCTAATAGAGGGCCTCTTCCAAGGCCCACCGGCCGACCCCCAAATACGCCGCCAACTCCAACAACAAGCCGCCACACAAGGCCACCACGCCCTCCACCACCGCCTCGCCCAGCTCGACCCCCTCGCCGCCCAACGCATCCACCCCAACGACCTCAAACGCATCATCCGCGCCCTCGAAGTCCACACCCTCACTGGCCAACCCCTCTCCAGCTTCCACACCCACTTCCGCACAGGCCAATACCGCCACCCTTGGCACATTATCGGACTAAGACGCCCCCGCGAAGACAACAACCACCGCATCAACCTCCGCGTCAAACGCATGGTCGACACAGGTCTGCTCGACGAGGTCCGTGCCCTCCTCGCCGAACACCCCCCCGTCAGCCCCCAGGCCGCACAGGCCGTTGGCTACGCCGAAATCATCGACCACCTCAAAGGCCGCACCACCCTCCCCGACGCCATCGAACAAGTCAAAATCAACACCCGCCGCCTTGCCAAAACCCAACGCACCTGGTTCCGCTCCTTCCAGCACGTCCACGCCCTCGACCTCACACCCGACGAATCCCCCCAAACCACCGCCCAACGCATCCTCGACTCCCTGCCACCTGACGGCTCAACATTATCGAGCCTTCCGCCTGGGCAGTAAGGCCGAACTGTCATTGCGAGGAGGGCGCAGCCCGACGTGGCAATCTCTATTTCCCGTTTGCCCTGCTCCGCCTATTGTTACCGCCCTGTATTATCGGACGGAAATTCCT
>CAYNXW010000032.1:0-14403 GCA_964401265.1 uncultured Pirellulales bacterium
GCTCGGACTGGTTCGAGGCGACGTGGCCAGCAACGATCCGGCGGTGACCAGACGTCTGGTCCGAAGCGCCGCCGATCTCTACAGCGCCGCCTTTGACCGCTACAGCAAGGCCATGAATTACGCCGAAGACAATCAGAGTATTCCGCTCCTTCAGCCCGCCAGCAAGCGAGCTATCGAGACGCTGCTCATCCAGGGCGAAACAGAGTTTCTGGTCCTGAGCGCCGCCGTTACCGGGCGCAGTCGACGGCCCAGGATGCAAGCGGCTCTGCCTCAGAGCAATTGGCCCTTGATCAACAAGTCGTTCGAAGCGCTGTTGAGCCCCCCCAGCGGCGATGTCGTCCAGGCGTTTGATATCTACCAGGGCAATGAGGGCCCCCTGAAACTGGCCGACCCTCCCGCCGAGCTCATCCAAAACGCCAAGACGCTCTTAGAGATTCAGAAAAAGACGGTGGGCGGCGAACTTTAGCCCGACGTTTTCACGGGGTGTCCCTTTCTGACGCGGGGCTTGTCCAGCTGCAGTGTTCCCGCCTCGTCAGTCTATATCTCGAGCACTGACTATCCCTGCGCAAGATGGTTCGTGGGGTCCAGCAGTGAGCCAAGAACCCACACGGGCGACTTTGCGGGGGCGTTCCGGAGTTGCCTGTCGCTTGTAAAGTGTTTTCATTGCTAAGCTTACATCGGTAACGCTCGAGGCGTATCACCGGTCCGAGCTCGGCAACGCAGCCAGCCGCGGGCCAAGACCACCGCTTCACCACCCCGCGGGAATCAGCCTTGTTCCGCTGAGCTGCTCGGCCGACACACAAGCAGAACACACAGACCCAATGGTGCACGCGTCCGCCCCCAACTCAACGACCGCCTGTGAGGTTTCCGGACTAGTCCAGTGGCCGATAGTTTACATCCATTGCCGTAAGACGCTCCAGGTGAGAACGAAGACGGCGTACAAAACTCTCGTAATCCTTGTGCTCCGGGTTCGTCCAGGCGATCTCCGCCAGAGCTGTCAGCCGCGGAAAGGCCATGTATTCCGCCTTCTTGGCAGTGGGTATGTACTCGGTCCAGAGCTGGCCCTGCACACCCAGAACGTGCCTGGCCTCGCCGGCGGTCAGATCCTTCGGGACTGGATCGTAACTGTAGACCCGCTCCAGCGGCAAAAACCCGCCGATCGCCGGGGGCTCGCCTTCCGGCTTGGCCTGATAATAGTCGAAGTAGGTGAAGCCGGTCGGCGCCATAACCACATCGTGGCCGGCCTTGGCGGCCTGAACGCCCCCCCGTTCCCCACGCCAGGACATCACCGTTGCGTTGGGTGCCAGGCCTCCTTCGAGAATCTCATCCCAGCCAATCAGCCGCCGACCGTGACTGGTCAGGAACGTGTCCATCTCTTTGATGAAGTAGCTCTGCAGTTCGTGTTCGTCTTTGAGTCCCAGTTCCTTGATACGCCCCTGGGCCTTCTCGCTGGCCTTCCACTGCTGCTTGGGACATTCGTCACCGCCGACATGGATAAATGCACTGGGGAATAGCTCCATCACTTCAAGGAGCACGTCCTGGAGAAAGGCAATTGTTTCCGGTTGGGCGTTGAATACGTTGTGGTTGACGCCCCAAGTGGTGTGCACGTCGAGCTTCTTGTCGAGATTGCCCAGTTGGGGATACGACGCGATAGCGGCCTGGGCGTGCCCTGGCATCTCGATCTCCGGAACGATATTGACATGCCGTTCCTTGGCATAGGCGACGATTTCCCGAATGTCGTCCTTGGTATAGAAACCACCATGACGGATGCCGTCATACTTTTCAGGTTGACTGTTGGCGTGGCCCACACGAGTTTCCTTGCGGTAGGCGCCCACCTGCGTGAGCTTGGGGTACTTGTCGATCTGCACACGCCAACCCTGATCGTCCGTAAGATGCAGGTGCAGACTGTTCATCTTCTGCAACGCCAGCAGGTCGATGTACTTAAGGATAAATTCCTTCGGCATGAAGTGCCGCGCCGTGTCCAGCATTGCCCCACGCCAGGCGAAGCGAGGCTTGTCTTCGATACGCAGACAAGGCACCGTCCAGGCCACCCCTTCCACCGGGGCTGCACGGCAAATACTCGGCGGCAGCAGTTGACGCAAACTCTGGATGCCGTAGAAGATGCCCGCTGACCCCGCCGCACGGATGATCACCTCCTTCGGTGTGACCTCTAATTGATAGCCTTGCTGACCCAATTCCTTGAGTTCTGAGTAATGCTGGAGCCGGATAACGCTGACGCTACGGCGGTGTCCGGGCGAGCGTATCGGCATCCTGTAGCCCGTGGCCGGTCGCAGGTACTCACGTAGTTGAGCCGCCTGCGCGTAGCAGTCGCTATTGGTCACAATCACAGTTCGCTCATTCAGGGTAAAGAAACCCTCGCCCATCAAGATCGACTGTGGCATGGGAACGATTGCCGGCGACACCGCTTGAGCTGTCACCGCCGAAGGGCTCAACGCAAAGACCAAAAGAGACGCCGAAAGACACGCGACGATGTGGGTGGTGGACATGTTTTTCTCTCCGTATGCCAAACCTGATAGGTCAATCCCTATACTATAACCCGTTTCGCCGCGGTTTCAACAACCCAGTCTCAATCCCGGCTGCGCTGCCAGGGCCGGCTGATTTGCCCCGCGCTGACAGGTGATAACCCAAGCCCCCTATCGCGTCTGACCCTACGTTGCCGGGCGCCATTTTCGGGCAAAGGCCTCGGTCAATTCCGCCAGACACTGCGCTTCCGGCGATGCAAACGGGCGGAATTTTTCCAGCTGACCGCTCTCTTCGCTGTAGAAAAGGGCCCGATGAAAGCCCAGCCGATTGGCGATGGGCGAGTCCGTCAGTTGGCTCGAATCGGCCGAACTCATCTGGAAGAGCACCCGGTTGTCAAATTCCCGCAGCGTCTGTCGGTCCAGCGTCCGTTGTGCTGTGGCTAGGGTATCCGCCCAAACCAGACTGTGCAGCCCCAGCAAGGGTCCCTCGCGAAGAATATCGGCAAACTGACGATCCGCACTGGCCGGACCCTCCGACGAGCCAAAACTAAAGTCGTCTTCATTACGCCGCAGAATACGGTAACGCCCCAGCCCATAAACGAACAGGTATAGCGGCCGCATATCGCTACGCTCGTGGTCGCGACGATGCTCAACATCCTGTGCCAGTTCCGCCACCACATCGGCCACCTCACGCCAGCCCACACTGCGACAATCCAGCCCGAACGTGTTGGCCAGACGCTCAAGAACCCCCTCGGTAGCTGAATCAGGCGCACTGCCATCCAGAACCACGTACTGGGCGCCCTCCGGCCCGTGATGAGCTGCCAGACTCAATAACGCCGCACTGAAGAGCCCCAATGCCGCCTCGTCGCGTTGACCCACGATGAGAAGATTGGCCCCGCTGAGCCGAGCAAACGCCACGGCCGTGGGATCCTTAATTGCTACCGGCTGGCCCAGCCACGCGCGTGCCGGTGACGCCGTCTTGGCCGCGCCCTCAACACGCAGACATCGGTCAATAATCCCGCTGTCGCAGATATCCGCCGGCACATTGCCCTCGAAAACAATCTGACGGCCCATGTCAACACGATGCTCCTGCGACAGGCGGGCCACTTGCTCAAGACACTCATCACGCTTGCTGTCCGCCAACCAGGAGATCTGAAAGGGACTGTTGCCCACAATCTGACCGCCCGAATCATTGTAGAGCGCCTCGCCCGGCCGGGTCAGCATGCGTGCCGCCACGTTGTCGTCGTCCATGATCAGCTGAGCGTCCGCCTCCGAACACTGCAGGGCAATACGGATCGTCATTTGCCCGATCGTGCTACGCGCCAAGCCTGACGTGCCCCCCAGCGTTTGCGAGCCCAGAATCACGTGGACACCAAAGGCACGACCCTGCCGTACCAATTGCTCCAGCGCCAACGCCGCGTCTTGCGAGAGCTTGTCATCTTCCGAGAAAAACACCTGAAACTCGTCGACAATCAGTACCACCCGAGGCAGTGGCTTGCCCGTTACCTCGCGGTATTGCGCCACGTCCTGAACGCCCACCTCCCGAAACAGCACGCCTCGCCGCGCCATTTCCGCGTCCAACCGCTGCAATACGCTCAGGCCGAACTCCCGGTCGCTCTCGATCGCCACGACCCGCGCGTGGGCCAACTCATGCGTCACGTACGTCTTGAACTCCACGCCTCGCTTGAAGTCGATCAGGTACACCTCCACCTCCTCCGGAGCGTACCACATCGCCAGGTTGGTCACAATTACATGAAGCAGAGTAGACTTGCCCGAGCCCGTCTTACCCGCAATCAGAGCATGTTGGGCAACTCCCCGGCCCAGTTTCAGGTACTGCAGACGCGTCGCTCCCGTTCGCCCCAGAGCAATGTTGATTTCACGGTCGCTCTTTTTCGTCCAGAGCCTGCCCGACGACGGCGCAATGGCCTCGAAGGGCACCTCCACCCGCGTCGCATTCCGCGCCGCCTGGCCTACCGTGTGAACGATCTGGCTGAGCCGCTCCTCCGTCGGGGGCGCCCCCAGCGTCACGGGAAACTCCTTGAGCACCTTATCCTGCCACACGAAGTGCCCCGCCTCGTACTTCAGGTGAATACTATTGGCAGCCAGATCCGCCACATCCAACCCGTCCGGCAGGCTCTGCCTCGCGTCATACGCAATGAGCGTGTAGACCCCGCACCGTTTGCCGCTGTTGACAATGCTGCTCAAACGCCGCGCCGCTTCTTCCGTGAAGTTCGACGGAAAATCCGCCAGAACCAGAAAACGGTAAGGCTCCGCCAACTCCCCCGCCTGACGGTTGTACTGCTCGATCGTTTCGAAGTCATTACGCAAATGCTTCTGGATGATCGTCTCCATATGGTCCGTCAGGTCGGCAAGCTGCTGCTGAATATGGGCCGCCTCGGTCCAGATACGACGACCCACCAGCGCCTCTTGATAATCAGCGGCGTGCATGAAGCCCGCAAAGTTCTCACCAAGCCCCACAGGGTCCACAATGGTAAAACGCACACGCCCCGGCGGCAGCGCCGTCAACAGACGCAACATGACGCTACGCAGGCACCCAATGGCTTCGTCGTGACCATCACGCTCGCTCTGTAGCAGCAGTGAGCAACGCTCCGGTATCGCCAGAACCGTAGGAAACGTGGCCACGCCCCCTGGTTCCCGACCGAAACACGGCCGGCCCCGCACCGCTTCCGCCAGCTCGCCCGCCCCTATTTGAAACTCGCCAAAGCCCACGATACGGCTGAAGTTCCCTGAAGGCTGCCACGTATCCCAGAGAGGATCGCTCCAGTCGGCCAGCAACGCACCGTCAAAATGACGCGTCTCCTCCAGCAGCTTTTCCACATGACCCACCGCCTGATCCCATCGCTGTTCCAGCTGTCGCCGCGATGCCTCGTAAAGCTCCTTATACCGTCTCTGCCTGCGAGCATACCGATCCTGCAGCCCACTCAACTGCTCCTGACGCTCCTGGTGCACCTGCTTGTCCGTCCGTGCGTGCTCTTCTTGGGCTTGCGACAGAGTGTGCGTGCGATTCTGGGTGAGGGCATCACGTTGTTCCGCATAACTGTTCTGAAGCGACTCCAGCGACTCTTGCCGAAGCTGCTGCGACATGGCCTTGCGGTTCTGAAATTGCTCCCGTGCCTGACGCAATTCGGCTTCGCGTGTCTCCACCGCCTCTTGGGCTCGACGCTCCAAATCGGCCAGCCCCAGCGTCTTGTGTCGCTCAAGAATCGCCTTGCCACGCAAAAGCTGCTGCTGGATGCCGCGGTACTGCCCATGGACCTGTTGGCGGGCCTTACGCCAGAACACCCGTCCCGCCAGAAGCACCCCCGCCAGACTCACTCCGCCAACGACTATCGCCAGCACATACCACTTCTCGACCTCCCACTTGGCGACATACTGAACCGCCAACGCCAGACTGGTTAACGTAGCACTAATCAGACCGGCTAGTACATAGGGCGTAATCCCCACAAAGAAACGAGGCGCACTGAGCTGGCCCAGCCTCTCGACTGCCGCCTCCACCGCCTCTTTCTCGGCCTCATACTCGCGACGCAGCTCATCGAGACCCAGTTCGCCCACGTCCTCCTTCGGCAAGCCTGCCACACTGGGCACCTTCTGCCGATACCACTGCACTGTCGCATCGGCCTGCTCAGCCAATTCTCCCAACTCACGATGGCTCGTCACAAGCAATCCCTCCAGCTTGCGACGATCCGACTGGCACGTGCTTACTGTTCCTTCAGCGATGTTCTCCGCCGTCAGAATATCGTATTCACACTCATGTCGCGCCTCACGGTCACGGGCCTCCGCATCGCCGACAATCCGGTCGCGTTCAAGACGCGTCTTTGCCTCCAAAGACTGCATGGCCTGCTTGTAATGGCCCTCAATGCTCTGCAACTTGCCCTGCGATGCCTCATCCTGCACCTGCCCCCGCGCGTCATAATGCCCCTCAATCTCCTTCGTACGCTCGCCAAAGCGAGCCTTGGCCGCCTCCAGCGAGTCCTGATACTGCTGCTCTATTTCTTCTTCGACGGGACGCACCGTCTCCGCCCGCAGCGTAAGAATCTCATGCAGAGCACTACGCTGCAATTCCAGATAGTCGCCATCTTGCCAGTTGGGCTTGTTGCGCAGATACCGTTCCAGATGACCTGACATCAGGCGACCTCCCTTGCGTAACCACTCTCTCTCATCGGTGTCTCCCGATGCCCAATCCGCATCCTCTTAAAACGCGGACCATTCATCTTCTATTGCCTCACTCGCGCCCTCGGCAACTGCCTGTCACTTGCAGTCACGCCGCACTTGCCCCAGAATCGTGTCCATACGCTGCAAGGCCTGCTCGCACGTGTTCAGCCCCGCGTGCAGTCGATCAAGGTACTTCTTCTCGAACTGCCGCGCGTTCTCGTCTCGCCAGTACTCCCTGGTCCGACTCCACCGCAACGCCAGATCCTTGGACGCCTGTTTGAGCTTTGCTTGGCTGGCATAAACGCCCATCCGTGCTCACGCCTCCACTTTCCGCTGCCACAATGTCTTTCCCGCAGGATTCACAATGGCCTCCAATCCCTTACTGTCCAGCACGACGAGAAAACCCGCCGGCAATCGCAACAGCTCGGCAAAGTCCGGCCGACGCTGCAGCAACTGACCCACCGAAATGGCTTCACATGCCGCCGGCTCTTGCCCGCCGTCTGCCTCCCACGCCAGCGCCGACCCGACAAACCAACCGCTATCGTCCGGCCCTGTCGAGATCACACGCTCGATATAAACCCGCGACTGCCGCCCAACACCTCGCGCCACGACCACACGCTGGCCATTCTCGGGCGATCCCGCCACGATGGCCACGCTTGACACACGCCGCCGCTGCTGCTCATCCAACGCCCCAATACCCGCCCAGTCGCTGGCTACGTCGCTCTGGCCCGCGCCCCTGCGCTCCGCCGCACCCGGCGTGCGTTGACGCAGTGACTGGTAATCTAGCACCGCTTCAGCCGCCCCCCCCGAATCAGCCTGCCGCGACCCCGCCTCCTCCGTGACCGTGGTCATACTGGCCACCCCCGGCTCGCCTGGAAACGCCGATTCAGCCGGAGGCGCCACGCTCAGATACTTCTCCAGAGCGATCACCATGGCGTCGATGTCCGACAGGGCTGTGGGCAGGTCCAACTCCACCGTATCGAGCAGACCACGCAAAACCGTCTTGAACGTAAAGGCCTCATCCTCCAGCTTCATCGCCCAACGCTGCACGTTGCGATACCTTGTCTCTGCCTCCGCCACTCGCCGCTCCGCCAACGCCACCGCCTTGCGTTCGTCCACATAGCTGTAATGCCCACCCAAAGGCGACGTCTCCAGGTCACGCTTACGCTTCAATGCCAGCTTGGCCTGAGCATAGGCCTCGTTGCGACGCCGAAGCTCCCCCTGCCAGTAGGGCCGCTGCTCCAGCTTCAGCCACATCAGCACCCGCTGCACCTCAGACACCGCTTCTTCCAATGCCGTCGACGCGCCCTGACCGAACTCGCATAACGCCGCCCGAAAATCCTGCAACACCTCAATCGAATGAACCCGCGCCGAGCCATTCATACTTGTGCCCTATCGCTGTTGGAGGTAATCGTCGATATGCCGGGCCTTCTTGACCAGAAACGAAGCATGCTGGTTGGACGATTCCACGAACCGGCTCAAAACCTTCATCGTCTGCTCGAACTCTTCGGCAAACTTGATCTGCTCCTGGTCCTGCCAACTCTTCTGCAGACCCAGCAACCGACCGTGAAGCCGGCTCAGCAGCCCTTCCAGCTCCCCATTAAAACGATTCAACTCGCGGGCAAATCGCCGCAGTTCCGCCGGATCAACGTCTGCCTTGGCCATAACCACCTCTGCCGCCCCTGAGCAACCTTGCCACGCCCGTCCACATAACGTACCGCTCCCGCCGTAACGCTAACACCTATTGTAACCAGCCTTGCAGCCATGTGCAAGCTCGTCCGAGCAGAGCCGGAAGCCCCCAAAAAAAAGAAAACACGCCCGACAGGATTCGAACCTGTGACCTACGGATTAGAAGTCCGTTGCTCTATCCAGCTGAGCTACGGGCGCAACTACCACCCTCCCCCGCTCAGCCTCTTATATCCCCTCCCGAGCCTTTAGTAAAGCCCTTTCTTGACATGACGCCAGCTGCCCAGCCCTGCCCATGCCCGCTCGCCCCGCTACCATCACTGTACCGGTTTGAGACTCACCAACTCCCGCTGTGCCTTAAACGCCAACGCACTCTCCGGCTCCAGCTCGCACACCGCCCGCCAACTCGCCCGCGCCCGGTCCACCAGCCCCATATTCTGCAACGCCAATGCCAAATTCGCCTGCACGTTCGCGTTGGCCGGGTCTTCCTGCTCCACCAGCTCCAACTGTTCCACCGCCAAAGCAAACTGCATCTTGTCGCAATACATCAAGCCCAGCTTATAATGCAGGTCCACCGACTCGGGCCCAACCTGCAGCGACTCTTTCAGCTGGTCGATCGCTTCGCCCAACTCCCCCGCTTCACGCAAGGCCAGCCCCAGGTGCATCTTGGCACGCACATACGACGGATTGATCTGAGCCGCCGACCGAAAATGCCTTATCGCCTCCTGCAGTCTACCCCGCCCACGCAGCAATAATCCATAGCGATAGTGCAGGTCCGCGTAGTTGGGGTTCGCCAGCAGGCTCTGCCGGTGACGCTCCAGTTGCACTTCCACCAGGTCGGTGCCCGTCTCTGCTACCGCCGATCCACCGCCCTCAAAGCTCAAATAGTCCCGCTGCGATTTCTGCGCCAGCGACACCTTCAACTGCAGACGCGCCATCTCCGCAAATAGCAAATTCGTGTTCGGCTCCAACGCCGCCGCCAATTCCAGCGTGTCCTGCGCCGCCGCCTCCTCCGCGTTGTATTTCTGTGCAATCCCCAGACCTACGTACGCCGTGATAAGACTGTTGTTGATCTCGATCGCCCTGTTGAACTGGCGGGCCGCCTCGTAAAAACGACCCATCCGAAGGTGTTGCGTGCCCAGCTTCACCGCCGCTTCCAGATAACCCGGGTGCAAATCCAACGCCCGGTGGTAATGCTCCACCGCACCCTCGTCGTTGGCCACCTGACAATATAGATCCGCCAACCGCACATGATTGTCCGCAAAGCCTTCTTGCTCCTCGATTACACGGTGCATCTGCTCGATCGCCTCACGCAACTGCCCCGATTTGGCCAGCGACTCCACATAATCGTCATGCAGCTCGAAATTGTCCGGTTCGATCGTGATCGCCCGCTCAAAGGCCTCAATCGCCGCCTTATAATGCCCATGCTGCAACTGCAACTGCCCCAGAAACAGATATACAGACACGTCTTCAGGGTGTTCCTTCGATAACGCCTCGCACTGAGCTATCGCCTCCGTCGGCTCATTACGCTGCAGATACATCGCCGCCAGACGCTCGCGAGGCTGACGTAGATAAGGCCGCGCCCCCGCCGCCGCCGCATAGTATTCCTCCGCCTCCTCTGTCTGACCCTGACGTTCACAACAGTAGCCCAGCCCGAAGAGCACTCGACTGTCATACTGACCGTTGTCGTACGCCCGACGCAACGTCTCGGCCCCCTGCTCCAACGAGCCCGCCGACAGGTGCATCGCCGCCCAGCCCAGCTGCGCGTCAAGGTTGCCTTCGTCTACCGCCAGGATCTCACGAAACATCCTCTCCGCCTGCTCCCACGCCCCGCTTTGAGCATAGTGCAACCCCAGACGCAGCTTGTTTGGCAAGTGCTCCGCGTCCTGCGCCACCTGGGCTGCCAACTCATTAGCATCCTTCAGTTCCAATGGTGCGCCAAAAGGAAGAATCAACTCCACAAAAGGCTTGTCCAGTCCGCGTCCCAGCATGTCCAGCATACTACTCATAAGCGCCCTTGCTCCTTGTCCTTACTGCTCGCAATCGTCCCCTGCCGCCGCCTTGCCAACTCACTCGCCGCCTAGTCCTGCCAACGCCTGCCGGGCCGCCTCGTAACGGCCGTTCACCGACAAGGCCCGCTCATAATGACGCCGAGCCTTCGCCGTGGCACCCATCTCTTCGTAAGCCTCCCCCAGGTGCAAATATACATCCGCATAACGAGCCCCAGACCGCAACGCCTCGCACAACGCCCCCGCCGACTTACGCGTACGACCCGCTCGCCGGTACAGCCTACCCAGAAGCACCCACGCCCGCTTCTCGCTACCGTCCAGCGATAAGGCCCGCCGGGCCCAACGCACCGACTGACCTATCCGCCCCAGACGCTCCAGCAACAACGCTCGCTCGTAACACAAGCCAGACGTCGCACCACGATGCGACAATGCCTCATCAACCGCCGCCAGTACCCGCTCCAGCTCCCCTCGATCCGGTGTCGCGCCCGGCCCACGCACAAACGCCTCCACGTAATCAGGCTCCTCCCCTATCAGACCGCTCAATGACGCTCGTTCACCTTGGGCTTCACCGCTCACGCTTGAGCTCCACTCGTTGATCAAATCCGCCGTGTGCACCCCGCGATCACTCTCCGCACACTGCCTCGCCAGACGCCAGCTCGAGGCCATCTCGCCCTGCTCCCCTTCCAAACGCGCCGCCTCGCCAAACGACTGAACCGCTTGATCGAACCGATGCTGCGCTGCGTACGTCATCCCCAGATAATAATGGTGCCTCCCCACCCGCGGCTCCCAACCGATTGCCTCGGTCAACCAACGCTCCGCTTGCTCGTAATCCTCCCGCGCCGCGTGAAACAAACCCAGACACTGCGCCAAAGCTCCCGAACGACCCACCTGACGCAACCCCTCCCGCAGGTGCCCCATCGCCTCCAGCTCCCGCCCCTCTTCACGCAACTGAAACGCTCGCTTTACCCAGGCCGATGCGTCCTGCCGGGCACGCCCTGGCCCCCTACGCCCACTGCGAGCCCCACCCGCAACGCCTGCCCCAACGGGCCGCTTTGACTTCCGCACCTTGTCTCCGACCTTGCCCACGTGCTCACCTTCCTTGGATGCTCTGGCAAAAACGCCTTGGCCCCCAGACTCTGCCAAACGATCTACGCTCAAGCCTCGCCATAATGCTGTCCTTGTTAATCCCTGGGCCTTTCGTTTCTGCCACAGCCGCTCAGCCTCTCTATTCATTGCCGCTGCCTAAAACGTATCGTCTCCCAGTACACGCGTCTTAACACCGCAACGGCCCCTACCTGTACTATTAAACCTGTTTCTCGCTAGCCTAACCCCCCCAGCCCGCACAAGATTGGCAGCCAACACCCTCAGCCACTGCTCGCCCCACTATCGGACGCTCCATACCCTACGCGCAGACTGTGCCCCCGTTCTGATCGTTACTGGCTGCAAAATACCCCCAGCCCCCGTAACCCCTCGCTCTCTCCGGCGGCCGCTAATCCCTCACCGAAAATCCCCCATCCCGATCCTACGCCTCAGGCCCCCAGAAACCCGCCAACTGCCCCCGCCCGTTCAAACGCACTCGCGACCACGTGGACACCGCCAAATCCACACGCGCCAGACCCGCCGTGCCCAGCATGGCCATCTGCCCCGTTAACCCCGCCACCAACGTCTGCAAACCTGGGTTATGCCCCACCACCATCACCCGCTCATACCCGTTGCCCCAACCCGCCAACGCCTCCACATACGCCTCCGCCTGACCCAGGTAAAGCGAACGCACCCACGCCACCTCTCCCTCGTAGCCGCACCGCGCCGACACCAGCTCCGTCGTCAGCCGAGCCCGCACCGCCGTCGAACTCAGTATCAAATCAGGCCTAAGACCCAACTCGCCCACCAGTTGCCCTATGGCCGGAGCCTCACGCTCGCCTTGCTCGGTCAAGGGCCGATCGTGGTCCCCCAGCCCCGCCTGGTGCCAACCCGCCGCCGCATGCCGAAGAACCAACAACGTCTTCATCGCTAAACCCATCTCATCCTGGCGTGCTACCCTTGCCCGCCCCTCAAACACACCAGCTATTGCCTACCCCGACTTCACCACCATCTACCACGTGCCTCACGACGCATACGAGTGCAGCCCGCCCCCGAAAAGCCGAGCCAGATTCACCCAAAGCAGCGTCACTAGTATCGCACCCATCCCCCCAACGACCAACCAGCAGTTCAACAGCCCATAACGCCGCCCATACTTATACCGCACATGAAAATACACCAGATAAATCAGCCAGGACACCAACGACCACAACTCCTTCGGGTCCCAGTTCCAAAAGTCCCCCCACGCGTACTTGCCCCAGATACTCCCCAGCAACAGCCCCAGCGTCAACAGCGGAAAACCAACCAGTGTCATCCGGTAAGCACCCTGCTCGTAACTCGCCAACTCCCCCTCCTCGGGCAAAGCACCACCCACCAGCCACGCCACTTTCTCCGCCCCCAGCCGCGCCCCCGCCTGTAACGCCCCCTTCGCCAAGACAATATACGCCGCCATGTACGCACCAACATGAGGCACAAAAAGCCCGCTCTGCAACGCCGGGGGCAAATGCTGCGGCTTCGCACTGAACACAAAACCCGCGGGAAACAGCACCACCACCGCCAGTAGCATGTCGGCCCACTCGCCACCAACCCCTAACGCCCGCCGGCAAAATACCGACAACGGCCACACCATCCCCAACACCAGAAACACCTCAAACATGTTCTGCAGCGGCACATGCCCCACATCCGCCCAACGGTACAAAAACGCCCACACCACCACCGCAAAACCGCACCCATAAACAACCTTCGCTCCACGCTCACGCCTCGCCACCGACAACGCAAACGCCAGCAAATGTACCGCCATCGCCAGGTAAATCAACGCACCTTGTGGAGTTGCCTTAATATCCATGCCGCCTACGTGCTCTCCCCAAAATTACCCACCTCATCTGTCCCCGGCTTCACCACCTGTCTCCCCTGCGGCTCACCGGCGCCACGCCCGCCGCCTCCCGATGCCTCCAACGCCGCACACCCGCCCGCCATGGCACCTCGCCTGGCAAAATGCCGCCAGACATGCCTTAACCAACAGTGCCAGAACGTCCCCGCCAGCAGCACCACATAACCCGCAAACACCAACGACCAGCCCGTGTCCGAAACCACCAGCAGCTCCGTATACCAAACCTCCTCCGGCGCCCCCGCCTCACGCTCCTTCATCCGCACCTTGCCATACCCCGACTGGTAAAAATGATAACCGCCATAGTGCAGCGGATCATTCACCTCGATCACCTTCTCCGCCAGTACCTCTCCCACCCTCGCCTGCCCCTGTTCCGCTACACCAGACGCCTCACCCGACTTGCTCAGCACCGCCAGATCGCTGAAATAATCACGCTCCATCGTCCCCCGCCCGCTGTCGTAACGAAACTGCAAGTCACTCTCTTGCTCCTCGTGCCCTGCGTGCTGCTCAAAAACATACCGCCGCTTCTCCGTACCATCAGGATACGTCAGCTTCAATTCCAACGCCGGATTCGCTGGCCCCGTCGCCGCGTCCACCACCTGCCGCTCAGGACGGAGCACCATCCGAAAACGTTCAAACACCCGCACTACCGACACATCCGGCAACGGCTCAGGCAATTCCAGACCACTGCCCACCCGTCCTGCCACCGAAACCTTCGTTCCGTTCTTCAGCGCCACCTCCAGCACCGGCTCCGTCTCGTAATACTCCACCCAGAAATCTCGAAGCCCCAACGCAAAAGGAAGCTGACCCACCACCTCACGCCCCGTTTGCGTATCCAGCAGCCGATCCTCGCGAAACCTCTCACCAATACGCATCACCCCCTTCGGCCACTTCGGCTCATCCCGGAATCCATCGAGCACCTCATGCCCCCGCTCCGACCCCGCCATGGACCCCAACAACACCAACACCGCCCCCACGTGCATCGCCAAAAGCCCCCAACGTCGCCGCAACGCCGCAAATGCCCCTATCCCCACCACCAACAGCAATGTCAAAAACACCCAATACCCCACCATCAGCCACGAATTAA
>CAYNXW010000033.1:0-14378 GCA_964401265.1 uncultured Pirellulales bacterium
TTTGATTTAATAGAGTGCCACCATTCTTGCCCATGCCATAATGCTCTATTAAGACCTGCTCCACAGCACGTGCATCGTCGTATGACAATTCATCTAACCCCTGCATCTTTTTTATGTTTATTCCTTTTTGTCTTAGATGCGCTGATCTTCTTGCTCTTAAATTGTTTGTCCTGCCAACATATTGTACGGTGCCATTAGGCGCAAAGGATCTGTATATCTTATTGTTGCCGGTGCGGATGTTCCGCATAATTTTTCCGCCGGCGGTGGAGAGGGCGTCGAAGACGGTGCCGCCGGCGACGTCCATGCCTATGTCGATGGCGGCGGTGAGCATGATATTGCCCAGGGAGGCGCCGTTGACGATCATCTGGGCGTAATCTTTGACGGTGGAGGCGGTGTCGTAGGCGTTGGAGGCCATGCTGGCGTAGTTGGCGGTGGCGGACATGTTGTCCAGCAGGGCGAATTGGCCTGAGGGGTCGGTGAGGTTGATGGGGTCGTTGAGGCAGTAGAGGTAGGGGTGTAGGGTCAGGGGTTCTCGTAGGAAGCCGCGGACCGGGTCACGGGAGCTGAAGTGGTGGGTGTTGGGGAAATACTGGCGGGCTTGGCAGTGATAGCCTTCGAGTTCAGCGTCCCAGAGGTAGCCGGCGAATTGGTAGGGGTTGGCGATGGTCTCGGTGGTATCGGCGGCAATGGGGAGGCCCCAGGGATCGTAATTGTAGTAGTTGTCGACACTTGCGTCGGGTGAGAGGGTCAGGCGGGTGCTGCCCAAGCGGTCGTGGAGGTAGAAATGGCGGTTGGAGGCGATCTGTGGGCCGGTGTGTTGGGCGAGGATTTGGCCTTGGGCGTGGATGTAGGCTGCCGTGACGGGCAAGTCGTTGTCGGCGTCGAGGACGAGGAGGATGCGTGGGATTTGGCCGGAGAGGTCGAGGATGTATTTGTGGTGGTAGTCGGAATCGTCTGACCAGGTGCGTTTTTTGGCGATACGGTGGGCATCGGGTGTGTAGGTGGCTTCTAAGTAGTTGGGGTCACCAAAGTAGCCCTGGCGGAGATGCCCATCCCAGTTGTATTCGAGGGTGTAGTCTTGGGGTGTTGATGCTAAGAGGCTTGTTTGTTGGCCGTTGGCGTCCCAGTTGAGTTGGGCGTTGTCCGGGCCAGTGCGGCTGCTGAGCAGGTCGCCGTTGTACGCGTAGGTGGCGGACGACTCTGTGCCGTTATCGAACACCTTGCCTGTGAGGTTGCCGTCGAGGTTGTACGTGAAGGTGTAGTCGTGATATGGGTCGCCCGCGATGTTTGAGCAGTACGCCTGTTGGAGTTGGCCTGTGAGGTCGTAGGCGTATTGGAGGTTGTGAGTGCGGGTTGTTGTGTTGGGTTCGGTGATGGTTTCGGTGGCGTTGGTGAGTCGGCCGATGCCGTCGATGGTGGCGTTGGCGAGGGCGAAGGCGGGGGAGTAGGTGGTGTTGTAGCAGGATGTTGTGTATGCGGTGAGGTGGTTTTGTCGGTTGTGGGAGTAGGTGATGGAGGCGGTGGGGCCGGTGTCGGAGCCTTGTAGGTAGTAGGTGAGTTGGGAGCGGTTGCCGTTGGCGTCGTAGTCGAAGCGGGCGAGGCCACGGTCGGCGGGGTCGGGGAGGTTGGGTTCGCCGACGTAGGCGAGTCGTCCGTCGGGTCGGTAGTAGTAGGCGACGGTGTAGAGGTCGTCGTTTTGGGGGCTTTGTACGTTGAGGGCGAGTTGTTGGCCGTCGGCGCGGTGGGTGTAGGCCGAGGCGTGGCCTGGGCCTGTGAGGAACAGGCTCAGAAGGACAAGGGAAATGGCGGTGAGGGTGACTCGCTTAATATGACGCATGGGGGGGTATTCTATGAGGTCAATTCAGGGGTGGTGGCGATTTTTGGAATGCGTGGAGGTTTACACGAGGAGAGAACTTCCTACTAGTGGTTCTTAGCATGTTCTCTAGGTGTTGGACCGGACTCCAGGCGCTCGATCAAGAGTGTGTCGTTATAGCCGGTAGCTATTGGGAGTTCTAGTTGTTCGGCAGTCAGTTCTGAGAGCCAATGTTGAGGCCAAGTGTTCTCGCCGTCCCAGAACTTCCATTGTGTCACACGCCCACTCCTATCGATATGGCCACGGATACGGAAAATGGGAAAAGAATGTCTTTGCGGTGGTATGGGTAGATTTCTGATACGAGGAAAAATCCGACGTCGTAGCGCGGCACTTAAAGGGAAGAAAGTGATGATTCCCACATCTGTCTGAATGACTTCGTTCAGGTTGTCTGGCCGGAAAAGGAAAGGTCTTCTTGAGACCTGAATTAGCTCGCCATCAATGCGGTGTTTATGGGTATATTGTGCATAAAATAAGCCTCTGCGGGTTTGGATTTCGATGATATCGCCCAGTTTTGCAATACTCATGACCGGTCCCTCAGAATTCAAATCCCATTGCGTCAAGGATTTCTTTCCCTCTTTCTATTGCATCACTGTAAATAGGGTTGTTAGGTGAAATACTGTTTCTTTGATTTAGTAAACTGCCACCATTCTTACCCATGCCATAATACTCTATCAAAGCCTGTTCAACCGCTCTAGCATCATCATAGGACAGATCAGTCAGTCCTTCCACAGCTTTGATGTCTATTCCTCGTTGCCTGAGATGTTGGGCTCGCCTTCTGGGAACATCCATGCTCCTGCCTACATACTGTACGGGGCCGTCGGGTCCGACGGAACGGTATATACTGTGTTTGCCACCTCGGAGGCTCCGCATCAGTTTTCCGCCGGCGGTGGAGAGGGCGTCGAAGACGGCGCCGCCGGCGACGTCCATGCCTATGTCGATGGCGGCGGTGAGCATGATATTGCCCAGGGAGGCGCCGTTGACGATCATCTGGGCGTAATCTTTGACGGTGGAGGCGGTGTCGTAGGCGTTGGAGGCCATGCTGGCGTAGTTGGCGGTGGCGGACATGTTGTCCAGCAGGGCGAATTGGCCTGAGGGGTCGGTGAGGTTGATGGGGTCGTTGAGGCAGTAGAGGTAGGGGTGTAGGGTCAGGGGTTCTCGTAGGAAGCCGCGGACCGGGTCACGGGAGCTGAAGTGGTGGGTGTTGGGGAAATACTGGCGGGCTTGGCAGTGATAGCCTTCGAGTTCAGCGTCCCAGAGGTAGCCGGCGAATTGGTAGGGGTTGGCGATGGTCTCGGTGGTATCGGCGGCAATGGGGAGGCCCCAGGGATCGTAATTGTAGTAGTTGTCGACACTTGCGTCGGGTGAGAGGGTCAGGCGGGTGCTGCCCAAGCGGTCGTGGAGGTAGAAATGGCGGTTGGAGGCGATCTGTGGGCCGGTGTGTTGGGCGAGGATTTGGCCTTGGGCGTGGATGTAGGCTGCCGTGACGGGCAAGTCGTTGTCGGCGTCGAGGACGAGGAGGATGCGTGGGATTTGGCCGGAGAGGTCGAGGATGTATTTGTGGTGGTAGTCGGAATCGTCTGACCAGGTGCGTTTTTTGGCGATACGGTGGGCATCGGGTGTGTAGGTGGCTTCTAAGTAGTTGGGGTCACCAAAGTAGCCCTGGCGGAGATGCCCATCCCAGTTGTATTCGAGGGTGTAGTCTTGGGGTGTTGATGCTAAGAGGCTTGTTTGTTGGCCGTTGGCGTCCCAGTTGAGTTGGGCGTTGTCCGGGCCAGTGCGGCTGCTGAGCAGGTCGCCGTTGTACGCGTAGGTGGCGGACGACTCTGTGCCGTTATCGAACACCTTGCCTGTGAGGTTGCCGTCGAGGTTGTACGTGAAGGTGTAGTCGTGATATGGGTCGCCCGCGATGTTTGAGCAGTACGCCTGTTGGAGTTGGCCTGTGAGGTCGTAGGCGTATTGGAGGTTGTGAGTGCGGGTTGTTGTGTTGGGTTCGGTGATGGTTTCGGTGGCGTTGGTGAGTCGGCCGATGCCGTCGATGGTGGCGTTGGCGAGGGCGAAGGCGGGGGAGTAGGTGGTGTTGTAGCAGGATGTTGTGTATGCGGTGAGGTGGTTTTGTCGGTTGTGGGAGTAGGTGATGGAGGCGGTGGGGCCGGTGTCGGAGCCTTGTAGGTAGTAGGTGAGTTGGGAGCGGTTGCCGTTGGCGTCGTAGTCGAAGCGGGCGAGGCCACGGTCGGCGGGGTCGGGGAGGTTGGGTTCGCCGACGTAGGCGAGTCGTCCGTCGGGTCGGTAGTAGTAGGCGACGGTGTAGAGGTCGTCGTTTTGGGGGCTTTGTACGTTGAGGGCGAGTTGTTGGCCGTCGGCGCGGTAGGTGTAGTGGGTCTGGTAGCCCTGCTGGTCGGTGTGGCGTATGAGGCGGCTGAGGGGGTCGTGGTCGTAGGTGAATCGGCCTGTGTGTGGGGCTGTGCCGCCGATGTTGTCGTCGGTTAGGCGGTGGTCTTGGAAGGCGATGCGTCGGCCGAAGCCGTCGTGGGAGAAGGTGACGTAGCCGTTGTCGGGGTAGTCGGTGCGGGTGCGGCGGCTGTAGGCGTCGTAGGAGTGATCGATCCAGCGGAGGGTGTCGTTGGGGTCGAAGACGGCTTGGCGTTTGAGGGTGGAGTCGCCGTTGAATTCGAGTTGCTGGTAGTCGCCGGAGGGGTAGGTGGTCTTTGTGACGCGGGCGTGGGCGTCGTAGTGGCGGGTGGTCTGGTCGTTTTCGGGGTCGGTGATGGTGAGGCGGTAGGGGTTGGCGGCGGAGGGGGGCGTGTAGGCGTAGGTAGTGCGAGCGGTTTGTGGGTTGGGATCAGCGGGGTCGTCGAGGTATTGGGTGGTGGCGGTGAGGCGGGAGCGGGCGTCGTAGTCGAAGGCGGTGTGGGCCAGGACGGTAGAGCCGTCGGTGTCGTAGTCGGTGGTGGTAGCGACGGTGTTGTCGGGGTAGTAGGTGGTGGTCTGCCGTAGGAGGGCGGCGGAGCGGCTGGCGTTGGGGTCGGATTGCAGGTATTCGGTGGCGAAGTATTGGGCGGTGGGTCGGTTGGCGGCGTCGTAGTGGGTGTAGGTGATGGATCCGGCGGGGTCGATGACGGAGGAGCGGTTGCCGAGGAAGTCATAGGAGAAGCGGGTGGTGTTGGTGTATTGGGTGTCGTCTGGGCAGACGGTTCGCTCGATGAGGTGGCTGAAGACGTCGTAGATGTAGGTGGTGTGTAGGTTGAGGTTGTAGTTGCCGTCGTTGTCGCGGTCGGGTCCGGCGATTTTGGTGGAGCGTTTTTGGCCGGTGCCGTCGTAGTCGTTGAGGATGGCTTTGATCAGGGATTGGTTATCGTAGTCGAGGTGGAGGGTGGCGATGGTTCGGCCCATGGCGTCGTAGGTGCAGGTGGTGGTCCAGTCGCGGTTGGTAACGGGGTCGTGGTGGTGCTCGGCGAGTTTGAGGCCGCGGGTGCTATAGTCGCAGGTGATAGCAGGGTCGTCGGTGGGGTCGGCGTCGTTGTTGGCGTCGTAGTAGATGTGTGAGGGCAGGTTAGAGCGGGTGTATTCGGTGCGGATGACTCCTCCGGCGGGTTGTTGCTGGTAGGTGCGGTTGCCGTAGTCGTCGTAGCCGTAGACGGTGACGGTGTCGGGCGTCCAGGTGGCGTAGCGTGGGGGGACGGGGTCGTTGGGGTCGGCAAGGACGAGGGCAGCGGGGCCGATATCGAGGACGGCGGGGTCGGAGAAGGTTTGTGTTTTCCAGAGGTCGCCGAAGTCGTCGTATTGGTAGGTGGTGACGAGGCCGTACTGGTCGGCGTGTGCGCGTAGTTGGCCTATGGGGTCGTAGTGGAAGAGTTGGACGGTTTGGAGGTGTTGCGTGTCGGGGCCGGTGCGGCGGCGGGTTTTGAAGTTGTTGGCGTCGTAGTCGTAGAGGGTGATTCTTCCTCGTGGGTCTTCTTTTTGGGAGAGCAGGCCGTTGTTGAGGTAGGTGTAGGAGGTTTGGGCCCAGGCGTCGCAGGGGTCGGAGGTGAGCAGGGTTTTTTCGGCGACGAGGTACTTGCCGATGTCGGGGTCTTGGGTGCCGTCGGCGTGGCCGTAGAGGTATTGTGTTTCGCAGCGTTGGCCGGTGGCGTTGGGGCCCTGGTAGGCGGTTTGGCGAGTGAGGAGGGGGTAGGCGGGATGGTAGGCTAATTCGGTTTTGGCGCGTTGGGAGGGTTGGCGGTCGTCATAGACGTCCTGATTGGTCAGGTTGCCGAGGGAGTTGTAGGTGTTGACGGTGTGTTTGACAAGGCCGTTGGTAGCGTCGGGTGCTTGGGTGACGTGGGTGGGTTTGTAGGGGAAGGCGTCGTTGGCGTAGGTGGATTGGGTCTGGGTGGTGGCGGACCAGTCGCAGGTGGTGGTGTCGTGGTGGAAGGTGGCGCCGTCGTTGTTGGAGTAGGTGTAGTCGGTGCGGTAGATGGGGTCTTCGTTATAGGCGCCGAGGCAATGCCAGGTGGCCATGAGTC
Source organism: uncultured Pirellulales bacterium (assembly GCA_964401265.1). Lineage (GTDB taxonomy): Bacteria > Planctomycetota > Phycisphaerae > Sedimentisphaerales > SM23-30 > CAYNXW01. The sequence goes on from CAYNXW010000033.1 coordinate 6,376, forward strand.
GATAGGAGATGTCGGGGTCGCCTTGGCCTGGCGGTGCGGCTTTTGTGGGGTTTTGGGGGTCTGGAGTGTAAGAGAGGTAGCCGTAGTCGGTTCGTCGTTGGGCGTCGCCGTCGTGCAGGTCCCATCGGCGGGCGAGCCGGGCCCAGGAGTCGTAGTTGACGTAGATGTTGGGGGTGATGAGGGAGTAGAGTGGTGGTTCGGGGTCGTACCAGACGCCCCAGATGACGTGGTTGTAACTCCAGTCGTTGGCCCAGTCGTAGAGGTAGTGGCGGGTGCGTTTGTTGGTGGGTGCAGGGTTGTTGCCGGCGGTGTCGATTCCGTTGCCGGCGTGGGAGATGGTGTAGACGAGGGTTGGCAGGTTGATGCCTTCCCACATGGTCTGCCAGGAGAAGTTGACGGTGCGGTAGGTTCGGCCGGCGACTTTGAGTTGAGCACTGCTGTAGTAGTCGTATAGGCCTAGGGTGAATTCGATGGAGGTCTGGTCGTAGGTGACGGATTTGACGATGGGTTTGGCGGGGTTGTAGAACCACTGCAGGTGGAGGGTGTTGGCGAAGCGGTCGCTGATGGACTTGCAGGTGGCGGTGGTTTGCCAGCCGACGAGGCCGCCGGCGTGGTAGAAGTTTTCGGCGGCAATGTCAGTGATGGTGTCGTAGGTGTAGGTGGTGCCGTCGCGCTGGTGGAGTACGTAGATGATGGCGTCGACGCCCATGCCGTAAGCATCGGCGGAGCTGATACGTTCGATCCATTGGCCGGTGTGGTCGTGGGGGAAGGGGGTGTAGATGTAGTCGTCGTAGGGCTGCTTGTGCAGGTCGGGGTCGTAGCGGAAGAGTTTTTTGGAGCCGTCGGGGTAGTTGACCCAGACGTCGCCGAAGCCGAGCAGGTTGTCGTCAACGAAAGGTACGGCGAGGAAGTCTTGCTGGGAGTTCCAGTGGAATCGGGTGTCCTCGGTTAGGGTGAGTTGCCAGTTGGTGGTCCAGCCTTTTAGCAGTGGGCGTTTTTCCCAGGCGCGGTTGCTGTCGTAGAAGAGTCGCAGTTCGAAGGGGAATTGGCCGGGCCAGGGCACGGTGATTTCGGGCGGTTCAGCGAGTCGGAATCCGGCGTACTTTTGATCGGACATGACGAGGACGGGGGCGAGGTTGGCGTTGCTGTTGTAGTTGGAGTAGTCGAGGTACTGGTTGAATTGGTGGAGGGCGTAGAAGCGGGAGGGTGCGTCGAGGTCGCTGTAGAGGCGTATGGCGAGGTAGTAGTAGCCGTTGGGGATGGAGCCGGTGTCCCAATGGCCGATGAGGCCTTCGAGGGGGACGGCGCCGGTGCCGGTGTGGTAGACGTACCAACTGTTCCAATAGGCGGGGTCGAGGCTGATGGGGCAGTAGAGCAGTTCGTAGTAGCTGAGCATGGGCCATTCGACGGTGCCACGTACGGGGGTGCGGTTGCGGGCGATGGGGTTGTCGTCGCAGTGGCAGGGGCTGGTGATTTCGACGTGGAAGGTGTCGGCGGGCAGGTCGGTGATGGAGATGGTGTTGACGGGCAGGGTGTAGCCGTTGTTGGTGGCTAGTTCGATCGCGGTGAGGACGGTAGCTTCGGCGGGCATGGCGGCGGGGGTGGCGAGCAGGGTGGTCATGGGGCCGGCGGTATCGGGATGTTGCGGGTCACGTTTATGCCAGAGGACGTTGTAGGTATGGTTGGCGAAGTCGAGGGCGAGGCGGACGTCGACCCAGTGGGTGCGCAGGTCGTTCCAGTCGTGGGCGGTGGCGACGAATTGGCCGTTATCGTAGACGTAGACGGTGCAAGGGTCGTCGATGGTGCCGAACTTGACGGCGGCGATGATTTGTTGGCCGTTGAAGACGCGGATTTCGGCGGTGGCGGCCATATTTTCGTAAGGGGCGGTGGTGGTGACCTGGACGAAGTCGTGATGGCAGCCGGTGTCGGTGAAGGTTTTGCGGAGGGTGGTGTTGGGGTCGAGATAGAGCAGGCGTGGGGCTGTTCCGGCCACCTCGGCGTGTCCGATGACGAGCTGGTAGCCCTTTTGGAAGTGGACGTCGCCGTTAGAGAATTCGGCAAAGGAGGTCTGGTAGGGCAGGGTGTGGGGGTAGTAGGTCTGGTCGAGGCCTTCGGGGTAGAGGGGGTCGTAGCCCTGTTCGATTTCGGCTGCGTCGGTTCGGCCGTCGCCGTCGGTGTCGTTGCTGTTGGGGTTGGTGGCGTAGCCTGCCTCGTCGAGGTTGGTCAGGCCGTCGGCGTCGGTGTCAGCGTCGGGGTCGTTGGGGATGGTGGGGTGGAAGGTCTGGTTCCAGTGTGCTTCCCAGCCGTCGTTGAGGCCGTCGCTGTCGGTGTCGGCAGTGTTGGGGTCGGCGTCGTAGAGGGGTTCGTCGGCGTCGGCGAGGCCGTCACGGTCGCAGTCGAGGGCGGCGAGGTTGTTGGGGTCGGAGACGGAGAGGGTGACGGTGGCCTGGCTGGTGTTGCCGGCGGGGTCGGCGAGGGTGTAGGTGAACTGGTCGGGGCCGGTGTAGTCGGTAAAGGGTTGGTAGGTGACGATGCCGTCGGCGTGGTAATTCAGTGTGCCGTGTTGGGCGGGGCCGAGGTTGTCGAGGGTGAGTGGGTCGCCGTCGGGGTCGGTGTCGTTGGCGAAGAGGTTGGCGTGGAGGAGGATGTTTTTGTAGGCGGTGAACTGGTCGTCGTGGGCCTGGGGCGGGGCGTGGACGCTGATGGTGACGGTAGCGGTGTCGAGCTGGTTGTCGGTGTCGCGGACGGTGCAGGTGAAGGTGTAGCGGTTGGCGGGGGAGTTGTAGTAGTCGGCGGGGCTGGGGCTGTATTGCAGGACGCCGTCGCCGAGGTGGGTGACGGTGCCGCCGGTGGGGGGCAGTTGGCCGATGCTGTCGAAGAGGAGGGTGTCGCCGTCGGGGTGGGTGTCGTTGGCGAGGACGTTGAAGGTGATGTCGGTGGCCTGTTTAGTGCGTTGGGTGTCGTCGGCGGCGTGGGGGGCGTCGTTGATGTTGGCAATGGTGATGTGGACCTGGGCGCGGTCGGCGTTGACGCCATCGGAGGCGGCGAAGACAAAGCTGTCGGGTCCGTGGTAGTCGGGGTCGGGCAGATAGTGGGCGATGTTGTTTTGAATGTTGAGCTGTCCGTGGGCGGGGCTGGTGGCTATGGTGAACGTGAGAGGATCGTCGGCGACGTCGTTGGCGTCAAGTTGTATTGGTTCGGGTGCGTTGGGGTCTTCGTTGATCTGGACGGTGTGGGGGTAGGCGGTGATGCCGCCGGATTCGTAGGCGCCGATGTCGGGGGCGGTGGTGCTGCCGCCGTTTTGGCAGCGGGGCACGGCGAGGAGGTCGGTTTGCAGGTAGGCAGCCAGGTCAGGCTGGTTTTGCAGGGTGGTCTGGCCGGTGTCGACGGCGGGGCTGTCGACACAGAGGCGTAGGCCGTCGTCGTCGGTGGCGGGTAGGCTGTCGAGGCCGTGAGGGTTGGCTGTATCGCGGAAGTTGGGGTCGTCGTCGGTGTTGCCGCCATCGTCGATGCCCAATGTGGTGTCCCATATCTGTTGATTGAAGCAGTCGGTCACGAGGCAATGGCTGATGTTGGGGTCGGCGTAGGGGTTGTTGGCGATTTGGGGGGCGCTCTGTTGGGCGGTGTTGTTCCAGAGGATGCTGTTGATGAGTTGGGCGGATTGGAGCGGTCCTTCGTTGTAGAGTGCTCCGCCGTGGCCGGTGTTGGCGGTTCCGAGGGCGTCGTTGGCGGTGAGGGTGCAGTGTGCCAGGAGCAGGGTCAGGTCGTCGCCTCGGCTGTAGAGGGCACCGCCGCAGCTGGCCTGGTTGTTGTGGAAGACGTTGTTGAGCAGGATAGTTTTGGAGGGGCCACTGTAGCAGGTGGTGTAGAGGGCGCCGCCGCGTTCGTTGTCGCGGTCTTGTCCGGGGGCGGGTTCGGCGTGGTTGTGGGCGAAGACGCAGCGGACGACGTGAGCCTGGTCGGCGTTGTCGGTGCAGAGGGCGCCGCCGAGGCCGTAGAGGGGTGTTTGGCCGATGGGGTTGGTGTTGATGCGGCGGGCGGTGTTGTGGGCGAAGGCGGAGGCGGTGAGCGTGAGGTTGCCGTTGCGTTGGTAGAGGGCTCCGGCGGTCTGGGCGGTGTTGTTGGTGAAGGAGCACTGGTCGGCGGAGAGGGGGGCGTCTTGGCCGTAGAGGGCACCGGCGCGGAAAGAGGCGGTGTTGTTGTCGAAGGTGCAGTTGGCCAGGGCGAGGGGCGAGCCGAGGGCGAAGATAGCAGCGCCGTTTTCGGCGGTGTTGTCGGTGAAGGAGCAATCAGCGAAGGTGGCTGAGGCGTTGTGGGCGTAGAGTGCGCCGCCGTCGTAGTGAGCGTTGTTGTCGTGGAGTGTGCAGTGGCGTAGGGTGAGGGGGCCGGTGAGGGCGAGTATGGCGGAGCCGCATTTGTCTTGGTCGGAGTAGCCTATGGCGTAGCCGCCGGTGATGGTCAGGCCGTCGAGGATGTTGTTGTCGGCGGTGCGGAGGACGTGCCAGGTGCGGGTGTTGCCGAAGTCGCCGCTGAGGACGGTGGGCTGGTGGAGATAATCGCGGTGGTGGCGTGCGGTGTCGGCGGATGCGAAGCCTCCGTAGAGGCCCAGGTGTGGGGGCAGCTCGAAGGAACTGGTCGCCAAGGCGTACCAATTGAGGCCTTGGTCCCGAGAGGCCGGTAGGTAGAGGCCTTGGGCGATCCAGATTTCCTGTGTGTAGTGGGTGTTGGGGTCGCAGGGGGCGTCTTGGGTCAGGTTGTCGGCGTATGTGGCGGCTGCTTGGAGGGCGGCCTGGAGGTCGTGGAAGGCCCATGTCCAGGAGCTGCCGTCACCGCCGGCGGGGGCCTGGGCGTCGACGTACCAGACGAGAGGCGATTCGTAGGCACCCAGGTCGGTGTATTTGATGGGGCCGGGGCCGTAGTTGGTGACGTAGGCGAGGTCGACACGCTGTCTGCCGGTGATATCGACGTTCGGGGCGAGGTTGCCGTTACCGCTGTCGTGACAGCTTTTAGGGAAGAAGTCGTCGGGGTCGGCCGGGGCGTGGGAGTGCAGGTAGAGGCCGTCGTCGAGGGTGCCGAAGATGGCGTCGGGGCCTGATGGGTTGTCGGGATCGACAAAGAGGGGGTCGAGGTCGATATTGCGGCCGGCGTCGGCGCCGAGGTTGGTGTTCCATTGGGCTGACGCGCTGGCGCGGGCGTCTTGCACGTTGCAGTATTGCCAGACGGCGTTGCCGGAGGCGCTGTTGTGCGTTTGGGGGCCGGCTTGGGTGGCGGTATTGTCCCAGACGATGCAGTTGGTCAGGTGGGCGGTGGCGGCGTTGTTGGCCAGGGCACCGCCGCAGGAGGCAGTGTTGCGGGTCAGGGTGCAGTTGACCAGGTTGGGCTCGGCTGCGGCCAGGTTGTATAGCGCGCCGCCGCTGGCGGAGGCTTGGTTGGCGTAGAAGACGCAGTTGCGTATTTGGGTGTCCGAGGCGTTGTTTAGGAGAGCGGCCCCGTTGGTCGTTGCCTGGTTGTCGACAAAGAAGCAGCGTTCAAAGAGGGCGGGCGAATTGTCGTTGTAGACGGCGCCGGCGTCGCTGGCGTTGTTGAGCTGGAAGAGGCAGCGGTCGAAGGTGGCGGTGCTGTTGTGGTTGTAGACGGCTGCTCCGGTCTGGGCGTGATTGGCCAGGAAACGGCAGCGTCGTACGGTGGGGGTGGCGTTGTTGTTGAAGAGAGCTGCGCCTTTGGCGTCGTCGCCGGTGCCGTTGGCGTGGCCGGCGGTGATGATGAAGCCATCGAGGCCGGTCGCGACGCCGTCTGCTGCCGTGACGACGTGATAGCAGTTGTCGTTGGGGTCGTTGGTTATGCCGATATCACCGGAGAGGATGGTTTCGTTGGCGTATTCGTCGCGCTGGTAGCGGGCGGTTTCGTTGCCGACAAAGCCGCCGTAGAGTTGGGTGTTGGCCGGTAGCGTAAACGTGGCTGATCGGTCCGCGGGGCTGCTGGGCGTGTAGGTTCCCGCCGCTACCCATATTTCGCAGGGACCGACTGCGACGTCGAGGGCGTCCTGCACGTGGTCAAAGGCGTTGGTCCAGCTGGAGCCATTCCCGGCGGGCGCAGCGGCTGCGTTTACATACCAGATTACGGATGTCTCGTATGCGCCGAGGTCGGCGTAGGCGGGCTGGCCGCTTCCGTTGTTGGCGCGGTAGGGCAGGTCGATTCTGGCTTTGTTGGCCAGGTCGGTGCTCGGCGCGGCGGTTCCGTCGGCGCCGTCGCAGCAGGCGCTGTTTGGCAGGAGGTGTAGGCCGTCGTCGGTGGTGGCGAACAGGCCGTCGGGTCCGGCGCAACTGTTGGTGTCGACAAAGGAGGGTGTTTCGGCCAAGTTGTGGCCGTTGTCGATGGATGGTTGGCCGGCGCATCTGTCGCCGTTGAGGCCGGCCTCGATGGCGCAGTGGGCAAAGGTGGCGGAGGCGTCGGCGTCGTTGTAAAGTTCGTCGCCTTCGATGGCAGCGGTGTTTTGTGTGAGGATGCAGTTGACCAGCAGGGCGGCGGCATTGTTGTCGCAGTAGAGGGCTCCGCCGCGGCCGGTGGCAGCGTTGGTGGCGCGGTTGCGGAAGAAGGTGCAGTTGGTCAGTGTGGGACTGGCGTTGCTGATGTAGCAGGCGCCGCCGGTGGCAGCGGTGTTGCCGGCGAAGAGGCAGTTGGTGAAGGTGCCGGCTGCGTCGATGCTGCACACGGCGCCGCCGTTGGTGTCGCTGCTGTTTTCGAAGAAGACGCATTGCAGGCAGGTGGGGTTGGCGTTGTTGGTGCAGTAGAGGCCGGTGTCGTTGTGTGTGATGATGCAGGCTTCGAGTCGCGGGCAGGCGCCGTCACAGGAGACGCCTCGCAGTGCTCCTGTGACGGTAAGGCCCACCACGCGAGAGGCTGAGGTTTCGCCGTGTGAAAAGGTGAGGGCGTCGCGGCCGTCGCCGTCGATGACGGTTGCGGCGACGAGGGCGGGGTCGGTCGGGTCGGTGCTTTGGAGCACGATATTTTTGCCGTTGAAGTCGAGTTGTTCGTGGTACGTGCCCGGTCCGACGCTGACCGTTTGGCCTGGTTGGGCCCACTGGAGGGCTTGGGCGATGGTGGCGTAGGCGAGTCCCGTCTGTTGGTTTGTTATGGTGCCGGTGACGTCGGCGGCGTTGGAGACGGTGGGGTTCCAACCGACCTGCTGTTCTACGAGATTGACCAGGCCGTCGCCGTCGGGGTCACTGTTGGCGTCCTGGGCGGCCAGGCCTGATCCGGGCCAGTAATGCTGTTCCCAGGCGTCGTAGAGGCCGTCGGTGTCGGTGTCGGCGTCTGAGCGTTGGGTTGCCTCGTCGGTGTTGCCGTATGCTCCAAGGTTGATGGTGTTGCCGGGCGTGTGGCCTGGTTCAGCGTCGCATGCTGAGGCGGGATCACCCGCGTCAATGCAGGACGACCAGGGCTGGAGATGGTAATCAGCGACGTTGGGGTCGACAAAGTGGGGCGGGCCGGGCAGATTGTTATTGGCTGCGTGATAGTCTTGAACGCAGGTGTAACTGGCGGAGCAGTCTATGAGGTCGTCGTCGCCGTTGGACCACAGGATGGTGTTGTTGATGGTGGGCGAGCCGCTGTAGGCAGAGCGTACGCCGGCGGAGGTGTTGTCGGCCACGGTGCAGTTGGTTACGGTTGGGGAGCTGTCCTCGACGGTCACGCCGTCGCCTGCGTTGTTGGCGATGACGGATTGTATAATGGTGGAGGTGTCTCCGGTGGCGAGAATGACGCCGCTGCCGCCGTTGCCCGTGATGCGTCCACGTTCAAAGGTTACGCTCGACCCCCAGCAGTAGAGGCCTGGCCCGATGTTGTCGGTGAGTTGGCAGCGGACAAACTGGGCGTATTGCGAGCCGCCGCAATAGACGGCTGGGTACGTGGTTGAGCCCCAGCCGTTGGCGGTGAAGGTGCAATCGATGACGTTGGGGTCGGTTGTGTTGGTGTACAGGCCGTACTCGCGATTGTCCTTGATAATG
>CAYNXW010000034.1:0-8544 GCA_964401265.1 uncultured Pirellulales bacterium
AACTTACGGATGAATGAAATGATCCGCGTCCCCCAGGTGCGGGTGATCGACCTGAATAACGACCAGGTCGGCGTCATCCCCACGGCCGACGCCATGACCATGGCCAGAGAACAAGGGGTCGACTTAGTCGAGGTGGCGCCTAACAGCTCCCCTCCCGTCTGCCGCATTATGGACTACGGCAAATGGAAGTACGACCAGAAAAAAAAGGAACATAAGGCCAGAGTCAAACAGCACAACGTCGTGATCAAGGAAGTCCGACTGCGACCCAAGACCGACACCCATGACCGCGGCGTCAAGGTCAACCGGGCCAGAGACTTCCTCACCAAAGGCGACAAGGTGCAGTTTACGATGCTCTTTCGTGGACGTGAAATGGTCCATCGAAACCTGGCACAGGCCACCCTCGAAGGCATCGCCGAGGAACTGCAGGATATCGCCAAGCTCGAAGTGCCCGCTCGACAAATGGGCCGACGCATGACCATGGTAATGGCCCCCGCACGCGTGCTTGTCAAATAGACACGCTCGACTTCCGGGACCAGAACCAATATAAGTAGGATACCGCCGCCGGCCCTGCGCCGGATAGGTACTTGCCTCACCACGGGCCCGAGCCCTCACGGCGGAAGCTGAAGTATACCTTTAACCAGAAAGTACGAACCCGACATGCCCAAACAGAAAACCCATAAGGGACTCAAAAAACGCGTCCGAATCAGTGCCTCCGGCAAAGTCAAACGAAAGAAATCCGGCAAGGGCCACCTGATGAGCCACAAGAGCGGCAAACGGTGCCGAACCCTCAGCCGCCAGGAAGGTACCTCCAAGACCATGACCAAAAAGTGCAAACAAGCCCTCGCAGTGGGCTAACCCCCCCCGGTTCGCAGCCGTGCGAACCACACTTGCTTCTCGGCTCACAGCTGCCGCCAGCAAGTTAATACCTCTATCCGGGCAGGCCCCCAATAAACCGCTTGCCACACGAACGAAAGGAAAGCTGCCATGCCTAGAGTACGTAAAGGCGCCGCTCGGCGACAAGCAAAGAAACGTATCTTCAAAGATGTCAAAGGCTACCGGGGACCGCGTAGCAAAAACTGGCGACTCGCCCAGGAAGCCCGGGTCCGCGCCGGTTGGATGGCCCTGAGAGACCGTCGCGCACGAAAACGTGAATTCCGCGCCCTCTGGATCACCCGTATCTCCGCCGCCTGCTCCCAGAGAGGGCTCCGCTACAGCCAGCTCGTCTACGGCCTCAAGATGGCCCAGGTCGGCCTCAACCGCAAGATGCTCTCCGAAATGGCTATCCACGACCCCGACAGCTTCGACAAGGTCGTCGAAATCGCCAAGAACGCTATTAGCTCCGCCGCCTGACCTCAAAAGCCCTTGGCTACGCGGCCGGCGCAATGGCCCGGCCGCTAAACGCCACAGCAAAGCTGGCAGCGCGGTCCCCCCATCCAGGCCAGTGAACGTCCGCTTGGATACAGCCTCATTGGGAGCAACGCAAATTGGCTGACATACTCGAGCAATTCAAAGCGATTGGCCAAGAGGCCCTCGACGAGCTCAAACGCATCCGTGATCTCGAACAGCTTGAGCAGCTCCGCATCAAGTACCTCGCACGCAAGGGCGTCGTCACGCAGCTGCTGAGCCGACTGGGCGAACTGCCTGCCGAGCTGCGCCCCCAAGCAGGCCAACTCGCCAACCAGGTCAAGAAACAGGTCAACCACGCCTACCAGCAAGCCAAGGCCCACCTCGCCGACAACTCCAGGGCCGCCGTCGAAAAACCGCTCTTCGACGTCACCCTGCCCGGCCAGAAACCCCGCATCGGCTGCCGACATGTCATCGCCCAGACCATCGACGAACTCCTCGAGCTCTTCGGACGCATGGGGTTCGAAATAGGCTACGGCCCTGAAATCGAAGACGAGTACCACAACTTCGTCGCCCTCAACATCGAGCCGTCCCACCCCGCTCGCGACCCCCTCGACAACTTCTACATCGACGACAACACCCTCCTCCGCAGCCAGACCTCCACCATGCAGATCCGCGTCATGGAAAAGCGACAACCCCCCATCCGCATCGTCGCCCCCGGACGCGTCTTCCGCCCCGATAGCGTCGACGCCACCCACATGTACATGTTCCATCAGCTCGAAGCTCTCGTCGTCGATGAAGGCGTCTCCATGATCGACCTCAAAACCACCATCGACCAGTTCATCCACGCCTTCTTCGGGCCCGAGACCCACTGGAAGTTCCGCCCCAGCTTCTTCCCCTTCACCGAACCCTCCGCCGAGATCGACCTGCTCCTCCGCGACCACAACGGCAACGAACGGTGGGTCGAAATGGGTGGCTGCGGCATGGTCGACCCCAACGTCTTCGACGCTGTCGGCTACGACCCCGAAAAATACACGGGCTGGGCTTTCGGCTTCGGTATCGAACGGCTCGCCATGAGAAAGTACAACATCCCCGACATCCGCTGGTTCTTCGAAAACGACCTTCGCTTCCTCAGCCAGTTCTAAAACGCCGACCCGCCGGACACCCCCCCTCAGGGGCCACCACACACAGCGTCCGATAATCTCGCCCGCTGGACCCCTTATCAGACCACCTACCGGCCCAAAACCTTGGCACCCGCCCAAACCCTCGCTGGCCGGTCCATCTTACCCCCCATAGAGCGCCCCCCTTCTGGCCTACAGAACACCTCACGCCGCTCCCATCGCCAGAAATCCACACAAAACACTATCTGCACAGGCTTTACAGAAAGCATCCCCTGCGCTCAACGTCGCCAAACCTGCCGTCTCTTCACGAAATCCTTCCCTCCCATGGGCAATTCAAGTTGACACCCCCGCGCGACGATAGTTAATCTAGGCAGAATAGATAAGATGCGTAAAGTGCTGGATTGGCAGGCCCACCACTATCGACGGGCCTGGACTCCTGAACACCCCCAGCAATAACCGCCAACGAGGACCAAGCAAAATGGAAAACAACAAGGCCACCGATCAACTCGAAACCAAGCAGGTCTTCTCCACCGGAGAGGCCGCCGAAATCTGTAAAATCAGCCAACAGACCATCATCCGTTGCTTCGATTCCGGGCGGCTCCAGGGCTTCCGTGTGCCCGGCTCCCGTTTCAGACGCATTCCCCGCGAAAGCCTCGTCAAGTTCATGCGAGAAAACGACATCCCTCTGAACCTGCTCGAAGACGTCGGCCGACGAAAGGTCCTCGTCGTCGATGACGACCCCGAAATCGTCGAGCTCATCGTCGATGTCCTGGAACGCGATGGACGATTCGAAGTCAAAACCGCCAGCAGCGGCTACGACGCCGGCGTCATCACCCAGGAGTTCCGCCCCGATCTGATGATCCTGGACTACATGCTCCCCGACGTCAACGGCAACATCGTCTGCAAAACCATCCGACAAAACGACGTCTTCGAACACATGAAAATCGTCATTGTCTCTGGCGTCATCAATCAGAACGAAATCGATGAACTCCTCACCACCGGAGCCGACGCCTTCATGAAAAAACCCTTCAGCATCGACGAACTCGTCTCCAAAATGACTGAACTGCTCGCCCTCTAATCTTCGCAAACACCGGCCTCTACACGCCGCTGCGGGGTCTATGCCATGAGAGAGGACATCGAGATCGCCCGATCCAAAAGCCGTAAAATCGAACTGGTTGTCCAGCAACTGAGCAGTCTGCCCACCCTGCCGGCCGTCGCCGCCAGGCTTCTGCAGATCACCATCCGCTCCGACACCCAGGCCTCAGAGGTCGTACGCCTGATCGAGTCCGACCCCGCCTTGGCCAGCACCATCATCGCTCTGGCAACGCGCTCCCATCGCGGGGTCAGTTCGGCCAACGTCACCGTCGCCAAGGCCGTCGTCCTGTTAGGCTTCGACACCGTCCGAAACGCCGTGCTCAGCATCAAAGTCTTCGAAGCACTCGGCGGCGCACAGAACGAGCAACCCGACGGCTTCGACCGCGAAGGTTTCTGGATACATTCGCTCGCCGTCGGCTGTGCCGCACGTATGCTCATGCCGCATATCGACCGCCGCGTCGACCCCGACGAAGCCTTCATCTGCGGCCTGCTACACGATATGGGCAAAGTCGCCCTCGCCGCCTGCCTGCCCAAAAGTTTCGCACGCGTCGTCGAACTCACCGAGGCCGCCGTCGGTAATATCGCCGAAGTCGAACAACGCATACTCGGCGTCGACCATACCATTGTCGGCAAACGATTGGCCGAAAAGTGGACCCTTCCCAACGCCATCAAAGAAACCGTCTGGCTTCACCAACAAAACGTCGACGCCTTGCCCGATGCCGTCAAACATCGCACGGTCGTCCAGACCGTCCACCTTGCCGACGCCCTTGCCCGCGAACAACGCATCGGCTACTCCGGAAACCACCACCCCCAAGAAACCGCCGCCGCCATTGCCCGCAAACTGAACTGCCCCGACGACACACTCCAGAAAACCGCCTGCGCCCTGCGAGACCACATCTCCGAACGCGCCATGCTCCTGGGCCTCGACGAACTCAACCCCGACCAGCTCTATCACCAAGCCCTCGCCAACGCCAACTCCGAACTCGGTAGACTAAACCTGCGACTCCAACAGCACAATCAAGCCCTGCAACGACGCAGCGCTTACTTCGAATTGCTCCGCAGCCTCAACGACGGGCTCGGCGAGGGCCAATCCGTTGTCGATGTCTGCAGCCTCCTCGCTGAAATCTGGCAGGAACACCTGCAGGGCGGCCACACCGCGGCCTATGCCCTGGGCCTGGACGAACCCATCATCGAAGGCGCCCTCAAACTCGAAACCGACCCCTCCCCCAACGTCTTCCTCCTTGATGAAAGCGACGACAGCCTCAGCGAACACAACCCCGACCACCCACTACCCGCCGCCTTCACCGTCAGCCCCGTCGACAACACCTACGCCTGGTTCTTTGAACATGTCGCACCCAGCTTCGCCTTCGACGCCACCCTGGTCATGCCGCTACGCCGCGGCGACCAACTTGTCGGGGCACTCCTTTGGGAAGACAAACAAAACACTGCCGAAACCTACCAGTGCCACCTCAAAGAACTCGAAGCCTTCTCCGCCGCCGCCGCCTTGGCCCTGCGACAAGCCCAGAACCAGCAGCAACAATCACTCCTCAGCGAACAACTCGCACAAACCAACCGCGCCCTCTACGATACGCAAGACGAACTCATCCAGAAACGCAGCATGGCCGCCGTCGGTGAAATGGCCTGCGGCGCCGCCCACGAAATCAACAACCCGCTCGCCGTCCTCGTCGGCCGCTCCGAACTGCTCGCCTCTTCCCAAGCCGACACTGACACCAAGGCCACTCTCGCCACCATCGCTAAATCCGGACGCGAAATCTCTAACATAATGACGGAGCTGATGCAATTCGCCAAACCTGCCCCGCCACAACCCAAGCACACAAACCTCGCCGACCTCATCCACCAGGCCCTCGCCGACCGCACGGAATACGCCAATGAACAGAACGTCCAACTCATGACCGACTTGGCTGCGGATCTGCCTGACATCTGCGTCGACCCCCAACAACTTGTCCCTGCCCTGAGCGAACTCATCAACAACGCTATCGAATCCTACCAAGGCAACCCCGGCACCGTAACCGTCCGCGGCTACGTGCCCGAACTCGAAGACCAAGCCTTCATCGACGTCATCGACCACGGAATCGGCATGGACCACGACACCCTCGAAAAAGCCTGCGACCCTTTCTTTTCCCTTAAACAAGCGGGCCGAGGACGCGGACTAGGCCTCAGCCGTGCCAGCAGAACCTTACAAGAAAACCACGCCAGACTCCGACTCACCACCGAACCCCAACACGGCACCACCGCTCGCGTGGCCTTGCCCATCTCCCATAACGACCTCAGCAACGCCGCCAACCAACCCATAGCCACCAACGCCTCATCCGCATGATAAAGGACCCCCTCGTTATGCCACAGCCACAATTACGGATGCTCTCTCTACTGGGCCCCACGCCACGTCCTACCCTTGACCGGCTGCTCAATGACCTCACCGACTGGCGCTGCCTTACACCCCCCGTAGGCTCCCTGCCGAGCCCCAGCGACCTGCTCGCCCCCACCTTCTGGAAAACCCTCGGCGCCGTTCAGGCCGACGCCGTCATCATCGAACTCAACGTCGACCAACTCGAACAACTCATCAACGACACCGCCGCCACACGAACCCGCTTGCCCGCCTGGACCAACGCTCCCTTTGCCGTCATCGCCTTGCTCAACACCGACCAGAGCCACCACCTCGAATTGGCCGCCCCACTCAACTTCGACGCCCTGCTTGCGCAACCCTACAATACAGACACCTTAAACATACAACTACACGCCGCCCTGCGATCCTTCCAACGACGCCAGGCAGCCGAACGAAGACAAAACCGACTACGCCGACTCTGCCACACACTCAACGGCCAACGACAACGTCTCCAGCAACAGGTCGAATTCGTCTGTCGCGACCTCGTCACGGCCAACGCCCAGCTTACCACCACCCTCAACCGCCTCCAGCACGCCTATGACCTCCAGTCCCTACTCGCCGATGAATTCGACCCCAGACACCTCCTATACAAAGCCCTGCGATTTATCAAAGCACAGTTCGCCGACGCCAGCACCACCCTCTTCCTGCATGACGACGACGCCTTCGCAGCCCACATCGCCGGGCCCTGGTACGAACCCGCCGCTATTGCCCTACTTGAAGACGCCTTCACCGAAACCATTATCCCCCGCGTCGCCGACTCGCATCAGCCGCTGCTGCTGCCCGACGCCCAAACGTGCCCGAATACCACCGCCGCCCAACGACAACTCTTCGCCGGCCTCTCCATCATGGCCCTGCCCCTCACAAGACCCGACTACCCCCTCGGCGTCCTCATCCTGTACCGCTCCGCTCCGCCGGCCTTCACTCCCCTCGACCAGAAAAACGCCCTACCCATGCTGGCCCCCCTCGCACACGCCATGGCAGCAAGACAAAAACTCCTGCCCCTGCTCAACATGAACTAACCGCGGCCTGAAGCACCCGCCAGCATCACTCTACCCGCCTCACGCCGACAACGCCGCAGTGGACCCAAGAGACCGCCAGAAAACGAAAACCCGTGACAAACGCGGTTAAAGCCGATAATCGCCCCGATACTCCGTGTGCAGCAGCGCGTTGGCAGCGTCATTGTTCGTAAACTTAAGATTCTTTGCGTCCCAATGCAGCTTCTGGTTCTTCGCCCTGATCGCCACCATCCCCAGAAGCACCATCTCCGTTAACGCCCCGCCATACTCAAAACTCGAACTCGCAGGCTTACCGTCCTTGCACGCGCGAATCCAATCACCCTCGTGCCCCCCCTTCACCCTCGCCAGCGTCTTTGCCGGCCGCTTATACTCCTTCATCTTGGCCTCTGGAACGATACGCAACCCGCCAGCCCCATGTGAGCCGTGCATCATACAACCCCTGTCCCCAATAATAAACGCACCGCTGGCAGGTATCCGACGGCCAGGCTCCAACGCATCCGGTATCGGCGGCATCAACCTCCCATCGTACCACGTCAGCTTCACCGCAGGCCGCTTGCCCCGAGCCGGAAACTGATACCGGACAATAGAAGCACGCGGAAACGTCTGTGAACTCACGTCCTTCTGCCAATGCGTGCTCGTCGCCTCGATACTCTCCGGTGCGCCAAGATCCAACGCCCAAAACGCCGGATCAAGAATATGACAGCCCATGTCCCCTAAAGACCCCGTCCCAAAATCGAGCCACGCCCGCCACTTCTTCGGATGATAGGCCGGATGATAAGCACGATAAGGCGCAGGCCCCAGCCACAAATCCCAATCCAGCGACGCAGGCACCGCCGGCGTATCAGCAGGCTTCGACCTCACCGCAAAAGTCGACCACGGCGCACCACCCACAGGACGATCCGTCCAGGCATGCACCTCCCTCACCGCACCAATCGCACCGTCCGCCAACCACTCTTTCAGCAGCCGAATGTGCTCGGACGAATGCCCCTGATTGCCCATCTGTGTCTGCACCTTGTACTTGCGCGACGCCTCCGTTATCTTGCGCGCCTCGTAAACCGTATGCGTCAAAGGCTTCTGACAGAAGACATGCTTGCCCCGCTCCATCGCCGCCATCGTGATGACCGCGTGCGTATGGTCCGGCGTGCCAATCACCACCGCGTCGATATCCTTGTGCTTATCGAGCATGACACGATAGTCCGCATACACCTTCGCCCCGGGATATCGCTTGAAAACCTTACCGGCATACCCGATGTCCACATCGCATAACGCGACTATATTCTCACCCTCACACTGGCGCAGATTGTTGCTGCCCATACCGCCCACGCCAATACCGGCTATATTAAGCTTATTGCTCGGCGCGTCAGCACCCAACAGCCTGCTCGGAACATAATGAAAAGCAAAACCCGCCATCGCCGATGTCGCCAAAAACTGCCTCCGCGACATCGCCTTCTTACCCATCCCCTTCATCTTCTTCACTCCCGCCCCCTCAACCCTCAACCTTTAACCTTTAACCTTTAACCTTTAACCTTTAACCTTTAACCTTTAACCTTTAACCTTTAACCTT
>CAYNXW010000034.1:8644-14230 GCA_964401265.1 uncultured Pirellulales bacterium
AACCTTTAACCTTTAACCTTTAACCTTTAACCTTTAACCTTTAACCTTTAACCTTCAACCTTCAACCTTCAACCTTCAACCCTTCACCCCCCACATCCCCTCGATCTCCTCCAGCGACTTGCCCTTCGTCTCCGGAACCACCCGCCAGACAAAAATCACCAGCACCACGCAAAACGCACCGTAAAGCCAAAACGGAAACGCATGGTGAAACATCTCGATAAACCACGCGCTGCGGTCCATCATCGGAAACGTCTGCGACACCACCCAGTTGGACGCCCACAAACACACCGCCGCCACCCCCATCGCACGCCCGCGAATCCGCGTCGGAAAAATCTCCGACAGAATCACCCACGTCACCGGCCCCACCGACAACGCGAAACTGGCAATATAACCAAGAATAAACACAAGAATCCAAATGGCCGTTTGACCATAATACACGCTGAGCCCCAACGCAAAAAGACTGATCCCCATCCCCGCCGCACCGATCATCATCAAAGGCTTACGGCCGATGCGATCCACCGTCCAGATCGCCACCACCGTAAACGCCAGATTCACCGCCCCCACCACAATCGTCTGCAATAACGCCACGTCCGTGCCCGATGCGAACTGCTTGAATATCTCCGGTGCAAAATACAAAAACACGTTGATCCCCGTCACCTGCTGCAATACCGCCAACACCACCCCGATCAACAGCACCACCCGCAACCCCGGCCGGAAAAGCTGGCCTAACGACCCACTCTCCTGAGCCAACGCCGCCCCGATCTCCCTAAGCTCCCGCTGGGCATACGAACGACCATCCACCCGCGACAACACCCGTAACGCCTCACCCTCACGGCCCCGCTCCAAAAGCCAACGCGGACTCTCCGGAACCGTCAGCATCAACACCAGCAACAGCAACGCCGGTATCATCTCCGACCCAAACATCCACCGCCACCCCACACTCACGTTCCATGACTCCGGATGCGCCCCCGCAATAAAATAATTAACAAAATACACCACCAGCATACCGGAAATAATGGCAAACTGATTCACCGACACCATCCGCCCCCGGATCCGCGCCGGCGATATCTCCGCAATATACATCGGCGACGTGATCGACGCCGCCCCCACCCCAATCCCCCCGATAATGCGAAACACCACAAACGAATGCCTCAACCACGACCCCAGCCGCTCCGCCCCCAGCGTCCCCAGCTCCGGCAACGCACTGCCCAACGCCGACACAAAAAACAACACCGCCGCCACAAGTAACGTCCGCTTACGCCCCAGCCGGTCACTCAAAGGCCCCGCCAGGATGACACCAATGATGCACCCCACCAGAGCACTCGACGCCGCCCAACCCTGCCACGCCGGCGTAAAGCCAAAACGCTCCACCATAAACCCGATCGCGCCCGACACCACCGCCGTGTCATACCCGAACAACAGCCCCCCCAATGCCGCTACCAGACACACCAGCACCAGATAAAGCCTGCTGCCCCGCTCCTCCAAAAACCCTTCGCCCTGCATCCCGGACCGCTCTTGCTTCTCTATCATAACGGTTCACCTTATCCAACGGTTCTCACTGTGGCAACACGGCCAAACACCTGACTTCGTGGCGAGTGGGCCTCTATCCCTATGATTGAGACGCCTTGACCGCACGAAACAGGGCCAACAGATTCTCAAGTGGCACCCCCGCCTGAACATTGTGAATACTATTGAACACCAACCCATGATGGGCCCCCAGCGTCTCGATCCGCCAGCACACCTCGTCGTAAACCTGCTCCGGCGTGCCAAAAGGCAGCGTCTTCTGCGTATCCACACCACCGCCCCAGAAGACGACCTCACGCCCGAACCGCTCACTCAGAACCTCAGCATCCATCCCCGTAGCAGAACACTGCACGGGATTGAGAATATCAAAACCCGCCTCGATAAATTCAGGTATCAGCTCGCTCACCGCCCCACACGAGTGGATAAACACCTTCCAGTTCGAGTGTTTATGGATGGTCTCGTTAATGGCCTTATGGAAAGGCTTGTACAATTCCCGGTACGTCTTGGGCGAACAGAACAACCCCGTCTGCGTGCCGAAATCCGTACCCGTCGTAAATGCCACCTGAACCTTGTCCCCCAAGGCCTTTATCAATCGCTCCAGATTGGCCAAAGCAATCTCGCATTGCCCCTCGAATACCTTGACAACGTAATCCCTCCTCGCCGCAGTAGAGATATACCACTCCTCAACATCGCGAATCCCCTTCGGATCCTTCCGCCACATGCCCGGCACCAACGCGATGTCACCAAAGCCAGAGCCGGGAACCGAAAGCACCGCTCCCAAACCTGCCTGGGCAGCCGCCTCCGCTCTATCGACCATGTACTCAATATCCTCATCGCAAAGCGGACCAAAGTCCGCCAGATTGTCGGCCGGATCCAGTTTCGACTCCTCAATAGGCTTCTGTCGCCCTATAGAGTCGAAGTAAAAACCCCCCTCAGGCATGTGCCCACTTGGCGCAACGCTGGTGTCGCCGCCCGGATAAATGTACCAGCCGCCCGACGGACTGGGCGTCACGTTGAAACCCTCGGGCACAAGCACTTCCGTGCCGTCGAAGAGCGTAAATGGCTTCCAGCCTTCGTTCCTGAAACCAAACATGTTCGTCGGTGCCCCCACCCCGACAACATCCACACCCAGCGCCTCACGCAAGGCCGGGTCGATCTCACCTAACATCTGGTAAGGCTCGATCACCTTGACGCGATAATCCGTCTCTCCCAACAACGCCTGACGCAGCTTCGTCACTGTGCTCACGGCCATACCTGTCACGGCAGTAGCCCCAAGATCGACCGGCACTCGGTCCGTCGCTTCGTGTCGCAAAGTACGCTGCAACCGTTCGCGTGAAGTTGGCCGACTGGAATCACTCGATTGATCTGAATGCATTGGCTTCATCTCTGTTCTCGCAAATAAGACCCACAGTTATCTTTGGTAATGACCACTATACGCCATAACTTGCCGGTGCATAGGGCATTTTGTGTTATATTTTTCGTCATTTAGCGCCTTCTCACGCCGCACGTTTCATGGCACAATAGCAGACAACGACGGCCGCGAGATAAAAAACGCCCCCACAGGCCCCCGCGCCTTCCGCGTCCGCTCACGCTATCAGGAACCTGCCATGCCTAAGATACCACGAATCGCAGTACTATTACAGACCGATAATGCCTTCGGGAGGGGGCTGGCACGCGGCGTGGCTCAGTATGCACGCCTGCACGGCCCCTGGTCGTTCTACCGCATGCCCCCCTTCTATCGTCAGCAACGACAAGGACTTAGCAAAAACACCTTGGCAAAAGGCCGTACCTGGCAAGCAGATGCCGTCATAGCCCACGTCAACCGCCCCGAGGAACAAGAGGATTTCCGCCTCATGCAACTGCCCGCCGTTGTGACATATGTCCGCGAGCCAGTGCCGGGAATCATCAATATACACAGTGACAACGACGCCCTGGGCCGGCTCGCCGCCGAGCACCTGCTCGAAAGGGGGCTGAAAAACTTCGCATACTGCGGCTTTGACGACATGTGCTGGTCCGCACAGCGGCAGCATAGCTTCACCCGCCGACTCCACGCCGCCAACCGACGCGTCCATTCCTACCACCAACCCGCCGAAATGGACCACAGGCTCTGGCAGGAAAAACTACAGCACATGGCTGATTGGGCCGCCTCCCTCCCTAAACCCCTGGGCGTCATGGCGTGCAATGACTCCCGAGCCCAGGACCTCACCGAAGCCTGCAAAATGGCCGACATCGACATCCCCGAGGAGGTCGCCGTCATCGGCGTCGACAACGACGAGGGCATCTGCCAGCTCTGCGACCCGCCCCTGACCAGCATCGCCCAGAATACCGAACGGGCTGGCTACGAAGCCGCCGAGGTGCTCGAACGAATCATGCGCGGCCAGACACCCCCCGGCGATCAGATCGTCGTGCCACCAGGACCTGTCGTGGTACGCCAGTCGACAGACATGCTGGCCGTACAGGATAAAGCGGTGGCCGACGCCATACGCTATATCCATCGCCACACGAGGGACTTGCAGCAGGTGCAAGAGGTCGCCAACGCCGTGGGGTTATCCCTGCGGCAATTGCAGAAGCGGTTCAGCAGGGCCTTGGGCTGGCGCATCAGCGATGAAATTCGCCGAACCCGAGTCCAGCGCGCCTGCCAACTCCTTATTGAAACTAACATGCCCATGGCCAAAGTAGCCGACGCCATCGGCTATGCCGAGCCCACCAATCTAGCACGCTTCTTTCGACGCGAGACCGGCATGAGCCTCCTGCAATACCGCAAGAAGTATGGCAGAAAATGACCCCTCCCTGACCCCACCACTCACAATCCCACCACGCGACAGCCGTCACAACGCAATCGTGTACTAAAAAAGCCCCGGCCAGAAACGCCGAGGCCTGTTCGACAATGTGGTGGACTCTCGCCCGCGAACCCAAATACCGCCAGAGCGTTCAGCGGCGAGGGCAACACCCCTGACGAATCTGGTCACGAATGGGGCAACCGGGGCAGTCCGCGGCATCAGGACACTCAGAACAATCGGCGCAAGGGTTGCACTCCTCGGCTCGTTGGCAATCCCCCGCGGGGTCTTGCACGCGGCCTTGACAACGCTGCTGAGTGCGGCCAGCACACTGAACAGAGTCATCACCACCGGCTTCGACAGTCACCTGATAGACACCAAGACCCACGATGCCAGCCAACACCACCATTAGCAACAGCTTCTTCATCAGAACCTCCCTTGCCTCAAAAAAAAGGACTGTATCTAGCGGGCCCCTAAGCCCAATCTTAAACACCAGTCTAGCAGAAACACCATGTGGCCGTCAACGCACTTGCCGGCCAATATGACAACACACTCACTGGCCCCGTCACCGGATGTATAGCCCGGTTCCGCTACGGTAGCGAAGGCCTCTCATGCCAGGAAACTGGTATCGAAAACCCCCGCCCCGACCGAACCGTGTATGATAGGAATCATATTGTCCGAGATTACGCTCACCGCGAAAAGTCCGCCCGAAACTGCCGTACTCGCTCAGCGCACGCCGGAGTGATTCCTGGCCCGCACTGCCGTAGCCGCCGTACCCCATTTCCGTCTCGCCACCACCACTGGAGCCGTACCCGCCGTACCCGCCGCCACCATAGCCACCCATGCGACCATAGGGCCCGCTACGTGGTGCGACAAGGTCCGCAATATAGTAAACACGCACAACCTGCCGTGCTTTCAGTTGCTCCTTGAGACCTATTTCCACCACCCCCTGATCGATCTGGTAGCTGATCTCCTCCACGCTGGCACTCGATACAAGGGCGACGAGGGAATCAAGGATACGCCGAACGGAAACACCCTTGAGACGCAGCGTAATCTCGTAATCGCCCCTGATGCCCGCCTGCTCAAGAGCCGGCCAATACACCACGATGTTCAGCTTAAACCGTTCACGAAGATCGTCAACGGCCTCCTGAAGTGAGACGCCCTGGTAATCAACCGACGCACCCTCCGCCTCGGATATCTCTCGGGAACGACCGGACGATTCACCGACTGGCCGACGCTGGGGACCCTGGACAGACTCGGCAACCGCGCTGACAGCAGTGGGGGC
>CAYNXW010000035.1:0-14226 GCA_964401265.1 uncultured Pirellulales bacterium
TCCTGGCATTGAACCGGGCGCTCACGATGGTCATCCGCCTGCTGTACGTGATGAGCCAGGATGGGTTCTGGCCGGCGTGGCTCCACCGGAGCAGGCGCCGGCGAGGCGTGCCGCTGCGCATGATGCTGCTGGTGGGACTTGCGATCGCGCCGCTGACCTGGGTGCCAACGCCCTGGCTGAGCCAGACGTGCGGACTATTCTACCTCCTGGTCCTGATGGCGATGAACCTGACGCTCATACGGCGTGCCCGTCCGGCGACGGGGAGTTTTCGCCTGCCGTTCCATCCCTGGGTACCGGCGCTGACGCTGGCGGTGGACGGCCTGATGATTCCGATGTGGGAACTGCGGGCCGTGATCTCGGCAGCCGCGTGCCTGGCGATCGGGGGGCTGATCTACCTGGCCGCGACGACGTGGACGGCGACGTTTGAGCAGGCGTTGAGGCGTCTGGAGTGGTCTTGGGCATTGGGAGGGGTGGGGGTGTATCTGGTGGCTCAGACGCTGCTGGCGACGCGTTGGATGGGGCTGCTGAAGGTCCATCACATCCATATTTCGCTGGTGAAGGCGGTGCAGTTGACGTATCTGGGTTTGTTCTATAACAACCTGATGCCGGGGGCAGTGGGTGGCGATCTGCTCAAGGGCTGGTACGTGACGCATCACAGCGGGAAGGCTCAGCGGCTGGCGGCGGCGGTGACGGTGTTTGTGGACCGGCTGGTGGGGCTGATCGGTATGATTTTGGTGGGGGCGTTGGCGAGTCTTTTTGTGGGGGGTGATTTGGCGATTCCGTTGGGTGGCGGCAACCTGGAGGTTCGGGTGCTGATCTGGTTTTTGCTAGGATGTCTGGTGCTTGGGGGGGCGGTTTTTCTGAGCCGGCGCGTGCGCCGGACGCTGCTGTTGACGGTGGTGCTGGAGAAGCTGCCATTTGCCAAGGGGCTTCGTCAGGTGGACAGCGCGATTCGGATCTATCGGGGTCAGCCCGGGAGCGTCGGTGTGGCGTTGTTGCTGACGGCGGTGATCCAGGGCTTTTCGATAGTGGCGGTATATATGCTGTGCAAGGCGTTGCATTTGGATAATGTACGTTTTTTGCAGTGTCTGATCATCATGCCGATAGTGTGGCTGATCAGTGCGGCGGTACCGGTGCCGGGGGGGTTGGGCGTGATGGAGAATCTGTTTGTGCCCTTTTTTGCTCGGGCGATTGAGCCGGGCGTGATGATGGGGACGGCGCGTTGGGAAGAGGTGGTGGCGTTGGCGGGGGCGTTGGCGGTGATGAACCGTCTGATGATCTGTGTGTGTTCGCTGCCGGGAGGGCTGGTGCCGGTTT
Organism: uncultured Pirellulales bacterium; assembly: GCA_964401265.1. Taxonomy (GTDB): domain Bacteria; phylum Planctomycetota; class Phycisphaerae; order Sedimentisphaerales; family SM23-30; genus CAYNXW01. Next base: position 1,318 of record CAYNXW010000035.1, read on the forward strand.
TTGGTGGTCATCTGCCCCGGCGTAAGGAGTTGGAGGGTGAGGCGGTGTCGGCGGCGCCGGAGGCGGAAGAGTAATGCTGTTTGCGAGTATGGGAGCACTTGATGGACCGTTGCGGAGGGAGGGCGCAACCAGGCAGGGAATGATATTGCGATGAGCGCTACGAGTATGATGCAGATGTTTCCGTTGCTGGCGATGGGCGGCTATCTTCTGGGGTCGATCCCTTTTGGCTTGCTCATCGGGCGGCTGCGTGGGGTGGATGTTCGGCGTCAGGGCAGCGGCAATATTGGCTCGACGAACGTGGGTCGGGTTCTGGGCCGTCCGTGGGGTTATCTGTGTTTTTTGCTTGATGTGGGCAAGGGTCTGGTGCCGGTACTGTGGGTAGGCCATTATCTTCACGCGCGGGCGGGTGAGGGGGCGTTGAGTTCGGCGGATCAGTGGGTGTGGCTGGCGGTGGGGGGGGCGACGATTGTTGGGCATATGTGCAGCATCTACCTTCGCTTTCGTGGGGGCAAGGGGGTAGCGACGTCGCTGGGTGTCGTGTTGGGGGTCTGGCCTTATTTTACGCTGACGGGGCTGTTCGCGTTTGCGATCTGGTTGGCGGTGTGGGGTCTGAGCCGGTACGTATCGCTGGCGAGCATAGCGGCGGCGTTGAGTTTTCCGGTGGGTTTTCTGCTTCTGATATGGCGTATGCCGGCCTGGCATGCGGAGGAATTGGAGCCGCTGGTGGTGTTCAGCTGCGCGATGGCGATACTGGTGGTGATCCGTCACCGTAGCAACATTCAGAGACTGCTGCGTGGGACGGAAGATCGGGGCGGCAAGCGAAGGATGTCGTAAGGATGACGCGCAAACACGTATATTTCAGAGGAATGGTGCAGGGGGTGGGTTTCCGGTATACGACGGCCCATCTGGCAGGGAGTTACGACGTGGGGGGTTATGTGCGTAATCTGCCGGACGGACGGGTCGAACTTGTGGCCGAAGGGCTCGTACAGGAAGTGGAGGCGTTTTTGGAGGCCGTCGGGCAGGCGATGATGGAGTATATACGGGAGGCGGATGTACGGGAGGAGGCGGCCACAGGGGAATTTTCGGGCTTTGGCATACGATATTAGTGGTGCGTAGGGCCGTGGCCAGCGACTCTGGACACATGGAGCGGCTCGCAGGGCTGGCAGGTTGAGGCGAGAGAAGCGGCTGGGTTTGGCAGTCCCAGCGGAACTGTAGTAATTGGGAGCAAGGGAGATAATAGCATGTCACGGTTTATGAACGACGTGAAGACGGCGATGCTGCTGGCGTTTATGATGGCGTTGTTTGTGTTTGCGGGTTTTGTGATCGGGGGCAGGATGGGTCTTGTGCTGGGCTTGCTCTTTGGTGGGGGGATGAACGTTGTGGCGTATTTTTTCTCGGACAAGATCGCGTTGGCGAGTATGCGGGCCCAGGCGGTGGATGAGGTGCAGGCTCCGGAGCTGGTGGGGGCGGTGCGAGAGCTGGCTCAGCGGGCGGATTTGCCGATGCCTCGTGTATATATTTGTCCGCAGCAGTCGCCGAACGCGTTTGCCACAGGTCGCAATCCTGCGAACGCGGTTGTGGCAGTGACGGAGGGGCTGTTGCAGCTGTGCAGCCGCGAGGAGCTGATGGGGGTGATAGGACACGAGTTGGGGCACATCAAGCATCGGGACATTCTGATACAGACGATTGCGGCGACGGTGGCGGGGGCGATCAGTGCGTTGGGTTATCTGTTGTGGTTTGTGCCTTTGGGAGGGGACAACCGTCGGGGCAATCCGCTGGTGGCGTTGGCGTTAGTGGTTTTTGCGCCGCTGGGGGCGGCGTTGCTCCAAGCAGCCATCAGCCGACGGCGGGAGTACAACGCGGACAGTTACGGAGCGGAAGTCTCGGGTAGTCCGATGTATTTGGCCACGGCGTTGGAGAAGCTGCACGCGTACAACAAGCGGATCCCGATGCAGGTGGCGATGGAGAGTCAGAAGAACATGTTTATCGTTGAGCCGTTCACGGCGCGGGGGGCGGCGAACCTGTTCAACACCCACCCGAAGCTGGAACGACGTTTGGAGGCGTTGATCGGCCGGCCGCGGGTGTAGTGAGTGGATCGCATGAGGTCTTGGGGGCGGGGCTTGAGGTTTGCGGGGGTAATTGGCACGCGAAGCGATTGTGAGCTATGGGCATAAAGGGGCCCCGAGCGGTCGCTGCACGGTTGAAGGCAACGTCTGCCCGGGGCCCACTTAACAGGTGTAGTACCGTCTTGTTTTTTTGCTCGGCTTTGAGGCGGTTAAGCCTTTGAGCTGCCGAGTTCGTCGAGTCGTCGTTTGAGGGCTTCGTGCTGGGCCCAGAGGTCGACGGGCATGCGGTCGCCGAATCGTTTGAAGAACTCGGTGACATCGTCCATTTCGTTTTCCCAGGCTTTTGGCTCGATCTCAAAGAGTTTGTCCATGTTGGCCTGGGGGACATCGAGTCCGGTCATATCGATGTCATCGGTGTTGGGGACCCAGCCGATGGCGGTTTTTGCCGCTCCCACGTCACCGCGTGAGCGAGCGAGGATCCACTCCAGGATGCGGAGGTTTTCGCCGTATCCGGGCCAGAGGAAGTCGCCATTGTCGTCCTGGCGGAACCAGTTGACGTGGAAGACTTTGGGATGGGATCGCATGCGTACGCCCATACGTAGCCAATGTTCGAAGTAGTCGGCCATGTTGTAGCCGCAGAAGGGGAGCATAGCCATGGGGTCGCGTCGGACCTCGCCTTGTTTGCCATATTGGGCGGCGGTACGTTCGCTGGCCATGGTGGCTCCCATGTAGACGCCGTGTGACCAGTCATAGGCCTGGTAGACCAAGGGGGCGAGGCGAGCGCGTCGTCCGCCGAAGATGATGGCGGAGATGCAGACGCCGTGGTGGTGATCGAGGCGGAAGGAATGGGTGGGGCACTGCTCGATGGGAGCGGTAAATCGGCTGTTGGGGTGGGCGCCCTTGATGAGGTTTCCTTGTTCGTCCTTCATGCCCATTTTCCAGGGTCGGCCCTGCCAGTCGAGGGCGCCTTCGGGGGCGGGGTCGCCATCGCCATCCTCCCACCAGACGGTGCCGTCGGGATTAAGGACGGTGTTGGTGAAGATGGTATTTTTCTTGACGGTTTCGACGGCGTTGGGGTTGGTCTTCAAGTTGGTGCCGGGTGCGACGCCGAAGAAGCCTTTTTCGGGGTTAATGGCCCAGAGTCGGCCATCGGTATCGACGCGCATCCAGGCGATATCGTCCCCGACGGTCCAGATGCGATAGCCTTTGACTTTGAGGCCCTCTGGGGGCACGAGCATAGCCAGGTTGGTTTTGCCGCAGGCGCTGGGGAAGGCGGCGGCGACGTAATCGATCCGTCCGGAGGGGTCTTCGATTCCGAGGATGAGCATGTGCTCGGCGAGCCACATTTCCTGGCGGGCGACCCAGCTGGCGATGCGGAGGGCGAGGCATTTTTTTCCGAGGAGCACGTTGCCGCCATAGCCGCTGCCGACGCTCCAGATGGTGTTGTCTTCGGGGAAATGGAGAATCATACGTCGTTCGACGTTGAGGTCGGCTTTGCTGTGCAGGCACTTGGTGTACTCGCCGCCGGTTCCCAGGGCATCGAGGACATCCTGGCCCACGCGTGTCATAATCATCATGTTGAGGACAACGTAGATGCTATCGGTGAGTTCGACGCCGATTTTGCTGAAAGGCGAGTGGACGGGTCCCATGGAGAAGGGGATGACATACATAGTACGTCCCTTCATGGCGCCCTTAAAGATGTCGGCGGCTCTGCGGTAACCTTCTTTGGGGGCGAGCCAGTTGTTGTTGGGTCCGGCGTCTTCCTTGAGGGTAGTGCAGATATAGGTCAGGTGCTCGACGCGGGCAACGTCGTTGGTGGCCGTGCGGTGATACAGACAGCCGGGCAGGAGCTCCTGGTTGAGCTTCATGACTTCGCCCGTTGAGCAAGCCTGGTCCGTCAATTCCTGTTTCTGCTGTTCGCTGCCATCGATCAGCACGACTTGGTCTGGCTGACACATCTGAGCCATTTCTTCAACCCATTGATTGAGTTCGGCATGGGGCGTCAATGTCATTGTTCGGTCTCCTTCTCGTCAAAAATTTACATAACCTAAGCCAGGAAAACAAGTTAGCTTGCACATTCCGCGGCAGTGCGGTGCGAATAGCCTAGTAATAATACCCACTAAGTGTGGCGACGTCAACCCCCTATTGCCAAAAAAAAGCCCGGCGTCATGCCGAGCTTAAATGGTTCAGGTATTTTGATTTTGCGGGGGGGCAAGCTATTCTGTATTATGCGCACCCTTAATATATAGGTTTGTCGATTTTTATTTTGTTTTTTTGGAGTCGCCGGTTTGTGTAAGGCGAAGAATGGCAAGTGGGTGATGGCAAGGCATCGGGGTGGTGGGGCCAGGCCAGCGAGGGGCGGTACTGGTCAGGATTTTTCGAGCCAGACGGCGTCATCGTAGCGTAACATGGTCAGGCCGGTTTTCCAGGATTCCTGGGAGATTTTTACGGGCTTTTTGAGGTAGAGTTCTACGAGCCAGCGTGGGAAGTCGGCACCGGCTTTGATCGAGAGGGGCACGCCGCCGCCCAAGCGGGGGTTGATTTCGATGAAGACCATGCCTTGGTCGTCGTTGAGGAAGCCCTGGAGGGTGATGACGCCGGGGCCGGCGCGGAGGGCCTCGACGACTTTTTGGCTTTGCTCGATGATGTCGGGATGGCGAACGGTGATGGCTTTGCTGACTTCGCCGGCACGGACTTCAAGTCGGCAGCGGGGCACGATGCAGCGGACGTTGCCCTTGAAATCCACAAAGACGTCGACGGTGAATTCCTGGCCCGGGACAAACTGCTGTACGATGCAGTTGGGGATCCGCCTGGCGTAAAATCTCAGTGCTTCGAGGTCGTCGACGCGTTGGGCGCCTCGGCTGGCACAGCCATCCCAGGGCTTGAGGAAGTAGGGGAAGTGGTGTGTTCGTCGAGCGAGCGCCTTTTGGGGTTGCCAGGTTGGTGGGGTGGCAAAGCCGTTTTTTTGGAGGAACTCGAAGGTGAGTCTTTTGTCGCGGCAGATGCGTACGACGCTTGGTCGGCTGACCAGGGCGGTGCAGCCCAATTTGTCGAGTCGGCTGCGTCGTGCGGCCCAGAAGGGCAGGTCGGTATCGATGGTGGGAATGACCAGGTCAACCTGCTGCTCGCGGATAATCTGGAGCATCTGACGGGCAAACCCCCGGTGGGTAACGGGCAGGACGAGGTGTTTTCGGTCGCAGCACTGCAAGGCTGGGGAGTTTTCGTTGAGATCGGTGCCGACGACAACACATTGGACTCCGGCGTGCTTTGCGGCGTTACGAAAGGCGCGGACCAAGGCCACGCGTCGGCCGACACTCGGAAACAGCAGGACTAGTTTCTTCTTCATGGCTGCCTTGAGCAAAAGGAATGACGGTTGGAGCGTCGCAGCGGCTACAACACCATGTGGGCACCCCTTCGGGATGCCCTATGATACGATAATAACTTGAGCAGGTCACGTCAAGAGATAGCAGAGGCGTCTATATTCGCAGGGTGTAAGAGTGGCGGGGCATGGACCCGAGCCCGCATTTTTGACGGGTTTTGGTATTCTCGCGCTCGTTTTGGTCGGCAGTTGCGTTTAGCGGCGTTACGCGAGACATAGTCGCTACACTTATAAGATGCCGTACTATCATGTCGTTAATTGGTTAAGGATATCGAGGTAGTTGTCGGCGAGGACTTTTCTGGAGAAGTGTTGGGCGACGTAGCGGCGTCCGTGTTGGCCCATTTGGGCGGCCTGGTCGGGGTGGTCGGCGAGTTGCTTGACGGCGTCGGCGAAGGCGTGGGGGTTTTCGGGCTGGACGAAGAGGCCCGCGTCGGCTTGCTCGATGAGGGAGCGAGCGACGCCGTCAATGCCAAGGAGGATGGGGCGTTGGGCGGCCATGTAGTCAAAGACTTTGTTGGGGTAGACGGTCTTGAAGCCGTCGAGGCGTTTGAGGACGGCGGTGCAGACGTCGGAGGCGGCGAGATATTGGCCAATTGTTTCTTTGGGGACGGGGGGGACGAAGGTGACATTCTGCAGGCGCCATTGAGCAGCCTGCTGCTGGAGCATGGGCTTTTGCATGCCGTCGCCGACAAGCAGGAGGTGTACTTGGGGTCTTTCGTGCTGGAGGATGCGTGCGGCTTCGAGTAATTGCACTAGGTGATTGGCGACGCCGTGGGCCCCGACGTAGGTGACGACGAACTTGTCGGAGAGGTTGAGCTTTCGTCGGATGGTGTTGTCCCGTGGGGCGGGCTGGATGAGGTCGAGGTCGGCGCCGTTGGGGATCATGCAGAGTTTTTTTGCGGGGACGTTTTTTTCGTCGCGCAGTTTTTGTTCGAAGGCGGGGGTGAGGACATTGATGCGTCGTGCATGGCGGTAGCTGATTCGTTCGAGCCAGTAGCCGATGGCGATCATGGCTCGGCTGCGGAGGACGCCGGTTTCGATGGCGAAATCGGGCCAGAGGTCGCGGACTTCGAAGACGAGGGGACAGCGTCGCCATTTGGCCAGTGCGATGCCGGTGAGACCGACGGTGAGGGGGGGGGAGGTGGCTACGATGACGTCGGGGCGGGGCAAGGTCAGGCCGGCGAGGGTGCTGCTGAGGGCGAAGGAGGCGTAGGCCCAGGCGCGGCCGGCGAAGCTGCGGTTGTAGGCTTCGCTGACGTGGCAGCGTTTGACGGTGACGCCTTTTTCGTATTCGGTGACGAGCAGGCGGCGGCGATATTGGGGGTGCTTTCGTCCGGTGGCGTAGTGGACCATGCCGGCCAGGACGGTGACGCGGTGGCCTGCGGCGGCCCAATAGCGGGCGAACTCATTCCAGCGGGATCCGCCAGCCTCATCGGGACGGAGATAGTATTGATGGACGACAAGTATGTGCACGGGATTTCCTAAGGGGTGTATTTGATGGTGGGGCTTAACGGCCAAATTGCTGCACGAAGGCGACGGTTCGCTCGGCGGTTTTTCGGTTGGCGCGGCGATGGGTGGGCAGGTTGACGACGTCGCGGCAGGCCTGCTCGGCGATGGGGCACATGCCGGGTTCGTAGCCATAGGCCTGGAGGGGTGTCTCTTCGGGGTGCAGGGGGCTTTCGAACCAACTGCCCAGTTCGATGAAGTGGCGTGGGGCCTCGGCGAGGGCTCGTTGTTTGTCAGCAACGCGGAGGGGGTAGCGGACGAGGGTGGGCTCCATCCAGGACGGGATGGTGGACGGTTGGAAGCCGGCCTGGGGGAGCAGCTCGTCGTAGAAGCGGGCCATGTCGCGGCGATGGGCAAGGATGCTGTCGAGGCGTCGTAGTTGGCGCAGGCCCGCGCGGGCCTGGGCGGTGCTCATGCCGCGGAAGAATCCGTCGGGCATTTTCGGTTGGAATTCGCAGGTGGCGCTGGAGCCGATGACAATGCCTTTGCGTGTGAGCCAGCGAAACAGGTTGGTGGCGAGGGCGGTGGTGCGAGGGTAGATGCAGGTCCGATAAACCAGGCGTTGAGCGGAGAGCATGGCGGCGGCGCGGGCGGATGGTGGTTGGAGTTCCGTGGCGGTGAGTGATTGGAGGCGGTTGGCGAGGTCGGGGTCGCTGGTGGTGGCCATGCCGCCGATGCCAGTGGTGAAGGGTTTGTTCCACTGGAAGGACCAGTAGGCGGCCAGGCCCATGGTGCCGCAGAGTTGGCCTTTGTAGAGGCTGCCCAGGGCGAGGCAGCAGTCTTCGACGACAGGGATGTCTTTCTGGCGGGCGAGTTCGAGGATGGGGTCCATGTCGCAGGGGTAGCCGTAGGTGTGCTGGGCGAGGATGAGCTTTGTCTTGTCGGTAATGCTGGTTCGGAGGAGGTTGATGTCGATGTTGTAGGTGTGGGGCTCGATGTCGACGTAGACGGGGCGGGCGCCGACGTAGGTGACGGGGTTGACGTCCATGACGCAGGTGTAGCCGGGGAGGATGACCTCGTGGCCGGAGCCGATGTCGAGGGCGCGGAGCAGGGCATAGAGGCTGACGCGGCCCTTCCAGAAGGCAAAGGCATGTTGAGCCTGGACGGTTTTTCTGAAGTTTTCTTCGAAGGTATGCAGAGCGTTTGCCACAGTTATTCTCCTGTTTACCAGCTGACGTCGGGCAAGGGGCGGTTCAGGTGGATGGCTTCGAGTACGGCGGCGGTCTGTTGTGCGATTTTGGCGCGGTCGAAGCGTGGGGCGAGTTGGAGGGCGTTTGAGCGGACCTGTTGATAGTGGTCCTGGTCGGAGGCCAGTTTGCTGACGGCGTCGGCCAGTTCGTGGCCGTCGAGGGGTTCGAAGCTGGCGCCGGCGTTAAATTCGGTTACGAGGGTGTCGCCCTCGCAGCCTTTGGCGACGATGGGTACGGCGCCGGAGGCCAGGGCTTCGTAGACCTTGGAGGGCATGGTGCCGGGGAAGCGGCCGGCAAGGGGGACGAGACTGACATCGAGCGAAGCCAGCAGCGCGGGCATCTGGTCTTTGGGCCGGCGGTCGAAGAAGCGTAGATTGGGCAGGTTCAACTGTTCGGCACGGCGGAGGAGTTCTTCTTTGGTGGGGCCGTCGCCCATCATAATGAACTTGATGCGTGGTTGGTTGCGAAGTTTATCGGCGGCATCGAGAATGGCCTCGAGGCCCTGGGCCAGGCCGTGGAGGCCGCAGTAGCCAGCGAGGAAATCGTCGGGGCCGGCTCCGAGGGAGCGGCGTACCTCGTCGCTGGCGAGTTCGGGTCGGAACCAGTTGGCATCGACGCCGTTGGAGATGACGGTGACGCGTTCAAGGTGTGGGAATCGTTCTTTGATCTGTTGGCAGGCGCCGGGATTGGTCAGGGCGACGGCGTGGCTGTGTCGATAGGCCCAACTCTCGAGGCCGAGCATGGCGCGGGTGGTAAGGCTTTGGGGTGAGGCGTGGCCCATGCGGATGAGGATGTCGGGCCAGATGTCGGAGACCATCATGACGGCCTTGCCGCGGACCATACGTGCGATAGCCAGGGCGAAGGGCATCAGAAACAGAGGCGGGCTTTCGATAAGCACGACGTCGTGGCGGCCCAGGCGGGGTGTGCCGAGGAGCAGGCTGCTCAGGCCGAAGGTGACGTAACTGAAGAGTCGGGGCAGGGTGCGGCGAGACTTGGAGGGATAGAGGCAGGTTCGGACGACGCGCAGGCCGTCGAGGTTTTCACGTTTGCCGAGGCGGTAGCGGTAGCCGCCAAAGATTTTGCCGGTGGGGTAGTTGGGCATGGCGGTGAGGATGGTGATTTCGTGGCCCATGGCAGCGAGTCGCTGGGCCAGTTCGTAGAGGCGGGCCTGGGGGGCACCCATTTCGGGGGGGAAGTATTGCGTGATAATGAGCAATCGCATGGTTGTATTTCCTAATGATTTTGGTCAGCAGGTCGTGATTTTCGGGCGATGCCGTAAGCGAGGTAATGAGTTGACGGGGGCAGCAGGGGGCATAGGGCCGTATCGAGGAGGCTCAGGATTTGCCGCTGCCATTCTTGCCGGCCAAAAGCGCCGAAGAAGCCCCAACTGCGCAGGTCATGGTCGCCAAAGTCTGTAAGCAACGCTTCGAGTTCGTGGAGCGTCAGGTAGCGCCACGATTTGCCCCAGGTGACGAAGAGGCGTCTGGCCCACTGGTGCAGAGGGGAGGCGACGAGGTTTTCGGCGAACCATAATTCGCCGGCGGGTTTAAGGACGCGTAGTATCTCGGCAATCATTTTTTCCTGGCGGTCGTATTGTCGCATGGCTCCCAGGACGGATTTGAAGATGACCAGGTCGAAACAGTCGTTGTCGAAGGGCAGGGTCGAGGCGTCGGCCTGGGCATAGGCGATGCGTTCGCTGCCGCTATATTGGGCGTGGAAGGCTCGGACGTCGGGGCCGGGCTGCTGGATATCGGAGCAGACGACGTCGGCACCGAGGCTGGCGAGCCAGAGGCTGAGTCCTCCGCGGTTGGCGCCGAGTTCGAGGGCAGCTCGACCGTTGAAGTCCAGTTGGGAGTGCTGTTGCCAATAGCGTAGGGGTCGGGACCAGTTGCGCACGTCCCATCGTACTATGGTCTTGGGGGTGGGTTCTTGACGTCTGTGAGTCTGCGTTTGGGCCACGCGGGAGGCCTCCCTGGATTATGCGACATTTTCTGGGCAGTATGGCGGGGCGGTGGTTGAGTGTGGTCAAGGTTAAGCGGCACCCTACGAGTCTTCTTTTGTGTCAGAGCGTCCTGGTGCACGTGCGGTGGAGTTCAGCGGGGAGGCGAGAGGCGGCGTCGATGGAGACACCAGCCCAAGAACAGCATCAGATAAGGCAAGGCCCAGGCGAGCACCTGTTGTGGGCGGGCAGGTCCCGGGGCCATGGCACAGCCTCCCGAGTGGCCGGAGGAACTGGTGGTGTGGTCGGCGGAGCCTGGTGCCGGCTGCTGTATGAGGGCGTACTGGGAGAAATGGGTCGTTTGAAACTGGATGGCGGCGAGGCCCGGGGCCAGGTCGAGGCAGACCATATTGGAGATACCAGACTGGCTGTATGAGCCTGTTTGTGGATTGTACCACTTGACGGTGGTGGAGCCTTGGGCGGCGGGCACTGCAAAGGGTATTGTGACGATCACAGGTTCCGAGAATTCGACGGTACTGGAGGGTCCGAATTCGTAAGAGGCCAAGATGGTCTGGGGTTCGAGCAGCGGGGCAGGAGTGTCGAGGCGAGTAATGGACAAGCACAGGTCAGTCCAGATTGCTCTGGGGGGCACCTGGATGCTCACGTCATCGAGGGAGCGGGCCTGGTCGGGGGTGGTGCCGACGCAGCCGCCCTGAGCAGCGTTGATAGTGGCGTGGGCCAGTTGTTGCCCTTCGATGGAGGCGGTGGCGGCCCAACGGATGCGTGAGGTTGGTTCGGGGGAGTTCTGGTCAGGCTCGAGCCAGAACACAACCGGTTCGCCACGGGTGTTGACGGCGAGGGCGGGGGATGTCTGGATGGCTTGATCGGCCGAGGCGGACACCAGCACGTTGGTACGGGCGCCGGCGGGGCGGATCTGAGTCAGATAGATGTCCGTATCGGTTGTCTGGTTCGAATTGCGTTCGTCCTGCCAACAGACGAAGAGGCGGTTAGCGTCGGGGCCAGCGGCCAAGACAGCCTGGGGGCGGGTCTGAGGGGCGTCGGTGGTGTCATCGACGAGCGACTGTCCTGTGAGAGGTATTTCGGTGAGATCGCAGGACGCAGAGGCGTAGGCGATGTCGGCGTTGCCCGTGCTGTAGTCCTCGTACACGACGTGCAAAGTATCGTCCTGGTCGGCCAGTAGTCGGGCAGCGCCCTGGCGGGCGGGTGCGGCGAGCAGCAGTCGCTCCTGCCAGTTGTCGCGGTTACAGGCGAGGTAGAGATCGCCGTTATCGTTGCGGGCATCGGTCCAGAGGACATAGACGCGGCCGTCGTTGGCGACAGCTAGGGCCGGTTCGGTTTGGTCGGCGGTGATTGGCGGGCGTTGAATTTGACACGGATTAGTCAACTTTCGATTGAGCTGGACCAGTTGCACGGCCCACGTGTTGCCCGTGGCAGCTTGGCGGTTATCCTGCCAGGCAACGTAGACCAAGCCCATTTGATCGACGGCTATGGCAGGTTGACGGGCATCATACGTGTCGCCGGTCAGGTTGACGGGTTTAGTCCAGGACATGCCCTGGTCGCTATAGGCAGCGACGATTCTCCAGTGGGTTCCATCAAACTGCTGCCAGGCGACGTAGATGGTGCCGTTGGGTCCCAAGGCCAAGGCGGGTTGGGCCTGATCGTTACCGTCAGGGGCAATGCAGACGGGCGTTTGGGATGGTCCCGTGGGTGTATCGGTTCTGGTGAAATGGATCTGCCGGGTGCCCTCGGGGCCCTGGGCCCAGGCCAAGGCGAGCTGGCCTGTGGGATCGCACGAGGCCACGGGCGGGTGTTGCGTGGGGGCGTCTGGCGTAAGCGTTTGGGGCGGGCTGAACCCGACCATTTGGGTGGTAAACTGCTGTTCATTGGCGTTCATGGCATTGCCCGCCAGGTCGCGGGCGGCCAGTCGCAAGCGAAGGGTCTGGTCGTAATCGAAGACGGCATTTGGCTGGAACGTATAGGTGAAATCCTCTTTGGTGCCGATGCGGCGGCATATGCCCAGGGGTGTTTGGCAGGTAGTGTTATCGCCGTGGTAGATTTGCACGTCATTGAGATGGAGCGTAACCGAGGCGGCATCGACGCCAGTGCCGGCATCGCTGATGGTGGCCATGACGAGGCCATTTCGGGGGGTCTGGATGGCATCGCCCTGGGGCAAGACGCGGGTGAGAAGTGGCGGGGTGTTGTCGACCAAGTCCTCGGCCAGCATCAAGATAACGGTGGATTGGGTCTGGGTGGTTGTATCGCTGGCGACAAAACGGATGGTGTAGTCGCCCAGAGGCAGGGCGTAGGAGGGTGTCCAGGAGAAGACGCCTTGGGTGAAGGTTGCGTTTGCGGGCAGGTTCGTCGCGGTGAGTGTGAACGGGTCGCCGTCGGGGTCGTTAGCGGAGACGTCGAAGGTGACGGTTTCGTTGGGGCGAACGTTGCGGTTGGGTATAGTCGTGATTTGCGGCGCGCGGTTGATGTTGCGTACCGTGATGAGCAGGTTCTGGCTGACCTGGTGGGTACCGTCGGAGACGACGAGCTGCACGGTATAGTCGCCGGCGGCCTGGTAATCCGGGGTCCAGCTGAACGTCGGGCCGGTGAGGTTGGCGTCTTGGGGCAGGCCTTGGGCGCTATATTGTAGGGTATCACCGTCGGGGTCATTGGCGAGCACGGTGAACAGGAGTGTGTCGTTTTCGTCGACTACCTGGTTGGGGATGGTTTCGACCAGGGGCGGTTGATTGGCGGGCCCGTCAAGCGGATCGTCATCGGGGGGTGTGGGCGGTTGAGGATCGGGGTCATCGGGGGGTT
>CAYNXW010000036.1:0-13890 GCA_964401265.1 uncultured Pirellulales bacterium
GGCTCTCTCTTAACTGTAAAATGGATTTGTCCAATTCACGCTGAACCAGTACAGTTCTATATGCGTACCCCTTTGCCGGGAGGCCGAAGAGCTGATAGCGAAGTCGTCGTTAAGTTCGATTTGCAAGGCCAGGTAATTCGCGTTGACACATGGGGAATTGATGAGTGACTGCGACTCCATACCAGAGTCAGCACCAGCGTAGCGCGGATGGCAACATTCGCCAACAGAAAACACCTTAATCCGAAAAACCCATATCTTCAGCCACCACTTCCCCCCTTGCACCGTCTTGCACCTTCTGGTACCATTACCCCCGCAACATCTCCAAACGACGTATCACTGTGTCCGAATCAGCCACAACTCTACAACCGAAAGGAGACCAACCATGGGCTGGGGACGAACACTACTCTTAGGCGACATCGGCAACCGACTCGATATTGAAGACACCGAAAACGACATTGCCCACCTCAAGCATCAATTGGCCACCGCCTTCCACAAGGACATGCCCCAGGACCAGAAACTCGACGCCCTTGTCAACGAAAACGCCGAACTCAAACTCTACCTCGCCTCCCTCATCCGCCTGCTCCTGACCAAGAACCTCCTCGCCCGCGAGGAACTCGAAACCATGGTCGCCACCCTCGACGCCGAAGATGGCCATGCCGACGGCCGCCACCAGAGCCCCATCCTCTGACAACAGTCACGGCCCTGCCCATCGCTACGTGGAACCGGTACCAGCGTCTGGCCTGGCATCACGCCGTCCTCCAGCCGGCCCCGCCCGGGCGAGGTTGTGTCCGTAAATCGTCAAAAACGCCCGTGTCAAGATAGGCAATCTGGGCAAGATGAATCTGTGCGCACTCCTGAAAATACCCCCTCAAAAACACCCCAAAACCGCCCCATTGGGGCCCAAAAACATGTAAGTTTGACCCCAAAACAGCTCAGTTTGGCCCAACTTCTTCACACTTTTTGACACCCGCTGACCGAATCGCGCACGCTACAACCGCTACAAATTACCCATCTTAACAAAACTTTCTCCGCCAACCGCGCCGCGATCGCGCACACACCCCCATTTTTCGCCCAAAAACGCACCCGTCGTTGCCGCACTTGCGTCAGCACCCCTGCTATGGGGCCCATGCTGCCCCGTCCTCCCCGCACGCCCCCCCGGCGCGCAATCCTACCGCTGTGCTGCCCTGGAGCAGCCAGACCCTCCAACGGCCACCATATAGATACCGCCAGCGTCCCCTTTGCTGCCGGCTAGGACATATCCTCGTCGTCCAGCGACTCCTCACTCTCGTCCATGTCGAAATTCAGCTGGTCGATCCGATCCAAAAACCCCTCCAGCTTGCGCGAACGCACTGGGTGTTGGAGCTTGCGAATCGCCTTGGCCTCGACCTGCCGCACACGCTCACGGGTCACCTTAAAGATCCGCCCCACCTCTTCCAGCGTATAGGTATACCCGTCCCCGATACCGTAACGCAGCTTGATAATCTCACGCTCGCGATACGTCAGCGTTTTAAGGACATCCTCGATCTTGTCTTTAAGCATTTCCTGCGTGGCTGCATGCACCGGCGATTCTGCTGCTTCATCCTCGATAAAGTCCCCGAAGTAGCTGTCCTCGCTCTCACCCACCGGCCGATCGAGACTGATCGGATGCCGCGAAATCTTGAGCACCCGTCGCGCCTCGGCCACCGGCATATCCGCCGCCGCGGCAATCTCCTCGATGCTCGGCTCCGAGCCCATTTCCTGCTGGAGCTTACGGCTGACGTTTCGCAGTCGGCTCATCGTCTCGATCATGTGCACGGGTATACGAATCGTCCGCGCGTGGTCCGCTATCGCCCGCGTGATGGCCTGGCGGATCCACCATGTCGCATAGGTGCTGAACTTGTACCCCCGCCGATACTCGTACTTGTCCACCGCTCGCATCAACCCGGTGTTGCCTTCCTGGATAATGTCCAGAAAGCTCAGGCCCCGGTTACGATACTTCTTGGCAATGGAGACCACCAGACGCAGGTTCGCCCCACTGAGCTTACGCTTGGCCTCTTCGTACTCGCCAAACACCTTGCGAATCCGACGACAACGCTCCTCCATATCCGTACTGTCTTCCAGCGTCAGATCCATGAGCCCTTCCCGCTCTTCCCCCATCACCGCCAGATCGTCTTCGGTCATGTCCGCCGGGGGATCAGCCAAACGCCGCTCCACCTGTTTGAGCTTGCCCAGCACGTTCTCCAGCTTGTACATCAACGGCTGAATCCGGCTGGTCCGCAGGGCCAGTTCTTCGAGCAGCAGCGCCGCATGCCGCCGACGACGACGCATCTGCTGCCTGATCCGGCTACGCACCTCAGGATCGTCCGACTCCCGCAGGGCCTGCCAGCCCTCCTGATCGGCCCGCAAGATACTTGCTACGGTCCCCAGGTTCTGCGGAATGCGCTTCATCACCGAATTTTTGGCTGAGTGATTGGCCGTCGAGACCCGCATTGTCCGATCAAAGGGCAGCATGCCCTCGGCGACCTGCTCCAGAATCGTCGTCGCCGTCGCCGAGGCCAGGTCGCTCTCGAGAACCTTGCGTCGAAACACCATCCGCGCCATCTCGATCTTCTTGGCCAGGGCGATCTCCTCACCCCGATTCAACAAGGGAATCTCCCCCATTTGTGTCAGGTACATCCGCACGGGGTCATCGATCCGACGTTGCGTCTCGGCCCCCATAAGCACCCGCTCCAGGTGCGTATCCTGCTCATCGGCCTTGCCGGCGGTGGCCCCGGCGGCGCTGGCCTCGCGTTTGTCGGCCTCGGCCTCATCGATCAGCTCAACCCCCATGTCGTCGAGCGTCATCAGCAGATTATCGAGCCTGTCCGGGGAAAACCCCTCGTCGGGCAGTTCGTCGTTCATCTCTTCGTACGTGACAAACCCCCGCTGCTTACCCTTTTCCAACAGGGCCCGCAAGCTGTCTTCGACCGTCTGCTCTTTCGTGTTGTTCTTCACCAAAGTTTTGCTCTCCAATGCCTCCGAGGGCATACCACCAATTCCTTAACCAATAAGCTATCTGTACTAGCTTGCCAACTCTCTCATACCGCCCCCTTGCCAACTCTATGCAACGTCGTTGCGTGTCAGGGCCACTTAGCCGAGGCCATTCAGATATCCTCGCCGCGTCGATGCCTCGGGTGGGCCTGAAGCCTCGCCTGGTAATCCAGCAACATGGCCGTCTGGGCGGCCTGTCCGTAATCCTGGCCCAAGGCCACTCGCAACGACTGTCGCTGCCCCTGGGCCTTGAGCTCCGCCAGCTTTTGCAGCGCCCCAGTGAGTGTGGCCTCGTAGTTGCCTCGGCAGGAGCCTCGCCAGGCCAACTCGGTCATCAAGCCGCTCAACCCCACGCTCTCACAGCCGGCGACCATCTCCGCCAGAGGTCCCTCGCCCCCGGCCTGGCAATAAGGCCACACCTGCTGGGCCACCTGGCGCAAGGCGGCGTCCTCAAATTCGTCCGGCTCGGCTATGGCCAGCTCGGCCTGGGCAAAGAGGTCGGGACGATTCAAGAGCACCTCCAAGACCTCTCGCTGGGCATTGGTCACGCCGTCGGCGGTCAAGAACTCGTCCCGCCGCTGGGCCGTGGCCGTTTCCGCCGGCCGGTCCGTTTGCCTCTTGAAGCCCCTTTGGAGCTCCTTTTCGAGCATCCGCAGGCGCCGTTCGACCAAATCTACTGGCTGATCCACCAGCTTGGCCACCTTGTTCAACTGAAAGCCACGTTGTATCGCATCGGCGCGGTGGGCCCGAAAGGCCTGGGCCACCACCCGCAAAAAGGCATCGACGGCCCGCTGCCTGCCGTTGACGCTGTCCTCCTGCTGGAGGCGCCAAAGGGTCTGCTCCCACTTGTACGCCAGCGCGTCGGGGGCTTGTTGGAGCAACTGCTCAAAGGCCTCCTTGCCCTGGGCGAGCAGGAAGTCGCACGGGTCCTGCCCGGCAGGCAGGCTGACGAGGCAGACATCGAGCCGCTGGGCAAAAAGTATCTCCAAGGCACGCTCGGCGGCCTTTTGGCCTGCGCCGTCGGAATCGAACACCAGCACCAGCCGTTGCGCATAGCGGCTGAGCATGCGTCCGTGGTCGGCAGTAAAGGCGGTGCCCAGCGTGGCCACGACGTTTTCCACGCCGCACTGATGGGCCATGATGCAGTCGGTGTACCCCTCGACCACCACGGCGGTGCGGCTGCGAACGATGGCGTCCTTGGCCACGTCAATACCGTAGAGGCCCCGTCCCTTACTGAAGACGCTGCTTTCAGGGCTATTCAAATACTTGGCGGGATCGTCGCCGAGCGTCCTGCCGCCAAAGGCGATGATCGAGCCCATGGCGTCACGCACGGGGAACATGAGGCGTTCTCTGAAGCGGTCGTAGTAGCCGCCGTGGTCGCGTTCCATGACCAAGCCGAGCTCGGCCAACACCGTAATGTCTTTGGCCTGACTGTGGGCGGCCTTGGCCAGCGTGTCCCACTGGGCCGGGGCCCACCCAAGGCCGAACCGCGAGGCGGTCTCGTCGGTGATGCCCCGATCCTGCACGTATTGGCGAGCCCGCTGGCCGAGGGTGTCGTCGTCGTAGAGCCTTCGGAACTCTCGATTGGCCCAGGCGTTAGCTCCCAGGAGCGTTCGGCGATCGCGGCTTCGTCCCGGCGTGGCTGGCCCCTCGCGTCGCGGCAATTCGATGCCGGCGCGTTCCGCCAACATCTCGACCGCTTCGGGAAAGGTCAACTTCTCCCGCTGCATCAAGAACTTGAAGACATCGCCCCCGGCCCCGCAGGAAAAACATTTGTAAATCTGCTTGCTGGGACTGACATGGAAGGAGGGCTTGTGATCGTCGTGAAACGGACACAAGCCGAGCGCGTCCTTACCCTTCATGGTGAGGGCAACGTACTGACCGACCACATCGACAATGTTTACGGACTGCAATATCTGCTGTAGATGTACCTGTTCGAAATAACCCGCCACGTTTCTCCTTGGGCCGCCTCGTTCGCTACTCTAGGGATCACAAAGGGTTGCGAAGTCCTAAATCATGTAAGTATACACCCATTTTGAAAAGGTGTCAAACCGGTGGGCCCAATACGCCGACGGGAAGAGCACTTTCTCCGTTGGCTTTTGACGACAGGGCCGCACCGACAATTCAAACCACCCAGCTTGCCTAGTTGTTCCAAGCCGACGCCCGCCACAACATACTCCAGTAAAGACACTTAACTCTATTTCAAGGTTGTCAGGCTGCGTCGGCTGACGGTCGCCCGCCCGAGTATCGCGTGGCTCTCCAGGGGCATGGCCACGTGGTGGGTCCAGCAGGGGAGGCTGCAACAGACGCCTTGTGTGGGCCTTCCGGGTGGCCGGCCCGTGCCGCTCAAGGTAGCACTGGTAATGTCCGGCCGCTGTGTCGTCCTGTCAGCGTGGCAGGTCGGCCAGGGCCTGAGCCAGCCCGTCAATGTCGTCGGCGGTGTGCTCGCTCATGAGCGAGAGCCGCAATCGGCAACTGGCGGGCCCGACGGTCGGCGGTCTAATAGGCCATGCCAGGTAACCGCGTCGTTGCAGTTTACTGGCGGCCGCGGTGGTCGCCTCGGCTGATCCCAGGATGATCGGGAGGATATAGCTTTGCGACGAGCCTGTGTCAAGTCCCAATGCGTGACAATGCTCGCGCAGGCGTTGGGCGTTGCTGGCCAATCGCTGGCGTCGCAGGGGCTCGGCAGAGACGATGTCCAAGGCAGCTTCAACGGCGAGACAACCGGCGGGCGGTGGGGCCGTGGTGTAGATGAAGGGTCTGGCTTTATTGACCAGATATTCCATCAGCAGGGCGTTTCCAGCCACGAACCCTCCGGTGCCGCCCAGGGCTTTGGAAAACGTGGCAACGAACAGATCAACCTGGTCGAGGAGGCCCGACGCCGACGCCCAGCCCAGGCCTTCGGGGGCCAGACACCCAAACGCGTGTGCCTCATCGACCATGAGCATCGCTTCGAAGCGACGTTTGAGGTCGACGAGGGCTGCCAGGTCGGCAAAGTCGCCGTCCATGCTGAAGAGCGAATCAGTCACAATCAGAGCGCGACGATAGCCGCCCCGCTCGAGCAGGCGGAGCAACTTGTCGGGCTGGCGGTGGGGCCAAACGCGAACGCGAGCGCCGCAAGCCCGTGCCCCGTCGATCAGGGAGGCGTGCACCAGTTTGTCGAGGGCGATCAGATCGCCTGGGCCCATGAGGGTGCTTAGTACGGCAGTGTTGGCGGCATAGCCGCTGCCAAAGATCAGCGAGGCCTCTTTGTCCAACAGCCTGGCTAGCCGTTTTTGCAGATGGTCGTGGGCGTCGGTATTGCCACAGATCAATCGCGAAGCGCCGGCGCCCCAGCCCCACTGAGCGAGCCCGCGGCTTAGGGCGTCCAACACCACGGGGTGATTGGCCAGGCCCAGATAATTGTTGGAACAGAAACAGAGCAGCTCACGTTTGTCGAGGCGTACGCGCGGGCCCGGCGGGCTGTTCAGGGAGGCCATTCGTCGGTAGAGTCCCTGGCGTTTCAACATCTGCAATTGCTCTGCGTAGTGATGGAGCATGGTGCACTCCTGCTGTGGCGCGGCCTTTTGCCAGGCCGTTCCGGCTAAATCCGATGGCGTCTTAGGAGCCGCTTTCTCTCGAAAACCGCCATGGCGGCTTGCAAAACCGTGGTGAATGGGTAATAATACTGCATAACCGACTGGCAATCACGCACCGCTTCGTTGCTGAGCACCGCTTTGCCATCGGGCGAAGATCTGTCATTCTCTGTGCCAACACGACGCGTCTGAGTAAGGAGCCTGCCATGGACGAGTACAGCCCGAACAAGTCGGAAGACAGCCAGTCGCAAACGTCCGATAATCAACCGCCTGCCGGCGAGGGTGCCGGGCCAGGTGGTTGTGAGCAGGTGGCCCAGCCGGAGGGGCAAGGGGCAGGCCCCGCCGAGGCGGGCGAAGCGGTCGGGGTGCTGGACAAGGACACGCGCCTTTGGGGTATGCTCTGTCATCTGGCTGGACTGCTCGGCTGGATAGGACCTCTTGTCATCTGGCTCATCAAGAGGGAAGATCATCCCTTCATTGACGCCCAGGGCAAGGCAGCCCTCAATTTTCAGATTTCCATTATGATCTACGCCTTCGCTGCCAGCCTCCTTGTGTTGGCGATCATCGGATTCATCCTGCTGCCGGCAATCGGCATTTTTAACCTGATTATGATCGTCATGGCCTCGATGAAGGCCAATGAGGGCCAATCATACCGGTATCCTCTGTCCTTTCAATTTATCAAATAGGGCAGGCGGCGAGCCGGGGGGGGAGGTTTGGTCGCAGGGCGGCTCATTCACGGGGTTTCGCTTTGGAGCGGTCTGTTGGTGTCCGCAACTGGCGTGTTCCCCGTAACTGCATTGCAGGCAGAGGTTTATGGCAGTGCTACCAAGAACTGATGAACCATGGGGGCTAGCGTCAGTGGTGGGTCGAGGGGGGTGATGTGGGGCACGTCGGGCAGGCAAGGTTGTGGCGGGGTCGCGGCGGGGCCCGGCGGGGTGATAAATATTGGCTAGATAGGGAAGTTAGGTCTTTCACAAGGGCGGCTAATCTGGTAAATTTCGGGTTTTGCCTGCTGGCAGGGGTGCTGATGGGCGTTGGCTGGGCCAGCGCGAGGCCGCACGGATGTTGCGGGGGCACCAGGCGGGCAGAAACTTAACAGACTGACTGTGCGTAAGGCCCCTGGGCAACTGGTCGAGGCGAAGCGTCTCGCGAAGAACCTAAGAGAGGGACATGATGACAAAATTGCCAGCGATGATCGCAGTGGTGCTGTGCCTGGGTGTCTCGGCGGCGTATGCCGTTCGGACCAGCTTTGTGGAGCACAGCAGCGAGGCGGCGTTTCGGGGCGGTGAGCCGAACCAGGTGCTCATCAGCAGCACGGGCGAGCTATCGCTGGGCTATCAGAGCAGAGAGCTGCTCCAGGATGTAGAAGGGGTATGGCTGGTCAACGCAATCGTGCAGGCGGCCAACGGGGACGTGTACGTGGCGACGAGCGGGCAGGGTGGGATTTATCGTCTGCGGGAGGGTGTCGAAGCGGAGCAGATCTACGGCAAGGACCCCAACGACGCACGGCGTGTGCTAAGTCTGGCATTGGACGGGCAGGGGCGTCTGCTGGCGGGGACGGGGGGCGAGCAGGGCAAGCTGTTGCGGCTGGACGGCCAGGGTGAGGCGACAGAGCTGTACGCAGACGAGGATATTCAGTACGTCTGGAGCATTGTCGTTGGTCCGGCGGGGCGTATCTATCTTGCGACCGGGACCAACGGTCAAATCGTGACGCTGGACGCCGACGGGCAAAACGGGCGAGTGGTCTACGACGCCCCTGAGAAGAACCTGCTGGCGTTGGCCCTTGACGACCAGGGGATTTTGTACGCGGGCACGGACGAAAAGGGCCTTATCTACCGTGTCGACCCGAGCACCAAAGAGGGGCGGGTGGTCTACGACACCAACCACAGCGAAATCAGCGGTCTGGTCTTCGACGAAGCTGGTAATCTGTACGCTTCGACGGCCGACGCGGACGCGGCCAAGCCTGGGGCCAAGTTGATTCTTTCTAACGGCGAGACGAGTCGGCCTGAGACAGAGGAGGATTCGTCGGACAAGCCTGATGAAGCCGGGGACGCGGGCGAAGCCCAGGCCGAGGGCCTGGCGGACGAGACGGCCACGGACAGTGCCCAAGGGGGCGCGGAGGACGCTGGGGATCTGGGCGAGGAGGCCTCGACCGACGGTGACGAGGCGGACGAGCGGGAGCAGGACGAATCTGAGGATACGGATGAGCAAGGCGACGAAGATGAGGAATCGCCTGATGACGCGTTAGGGGGGGGCACGAAGGGCTTGGCGTGCGGGGTGGCCGGTGAGTCGGAAGTGGCGGGCACGGTTGCTCTGTCGGACACGACGACGGCAAGCGTGCAAACATCGCCTGGGGGGCATGGCGTGAGGGTTTGCGGCGTGGTGGGTGCGGCGCGGGCGGGCGACCTGAGCGAAACGGCGCTGCCGGCACGGCAACTGCGGCCGGCAGCAACGCAAGTGGGCGGCCAGGGGGTGGCCAGCGGAGGGTCGCAGCCCGGCGGTGCTCAGCCATCACGGGGCCCGGGGCAAACGAAGGCCAATGAAGTCTATAAGATCACGCCGCAGGGTTACGTGACGAGCATCTTCAACAAGCCTGTGGTGATCCTGGCGTTGGCGTACGCGGGCAACGGGCAGTTGCTGCTGGCGACGGGCAATGACGGGCAGTTGCTTCGTCTGGACGTGGAAAAGCAGGAAGGGGTGGTGCTGCACGATGATGAGCAGTCGGCGCAGGTTTGTGCGTTGTATGCCAGCTCGGACGGGAGGATCCTGGCGGGCTTGGCGAACCCGGGGGGGGCTCTGATGATAGACGACGTTTACGCACCGGAAGGCATCTACGAATCGTCGGTAATCGACGCCAAGCAGATCAGCCGTTGGGGCACGCTGGCCTTGGCGGCGGACCTGGGTGGGCATACGACGTTGGACGTGTCGACGCGTTCGGGCAACACGCGCGACGCCGAAAGCGGCGCGTGGGAGGCGTGGACGGTTTGGCGGCCGGTGACGGACGAGGCGGCGATCCGCTCGGCCACGGGTCGTTTCCTGCAGTATCGGTTGCGATTCGCCTCGACGGACGCTGAGGGGACACCGACGGTGAGGCAAGTGAAGGTCGCTTATATGATTCCCAACTTGCCGCCCAAGGTGGCGAATTTGAAGGTAGCGGCGGCGCAGGGACAGGCGTCCAACAAGCGTAACCAAGGGTCCAACCCGCAAGCGAAGAAGTTGGCCGTGACGTGGCAGGCGGCGGATGCGAACAACGACGTGTTGACGTTTGGTGTTTATGTACGTCAGGAAGGTGGCGGTCCGTGGATCAAGCTGGCGGAAGATCTGGGTAAGCCCCAATGGGCCTGGGATACGCTGACGGTTGCGGACGGTCGGTATGAGCTGAAGGTAGTGGCCTCTGATGAACCGTCCAACGCCGAGTCGGCGGCGTTGTCGGGCGTGCGTATCAGCGCGCCGGTGGTAGTCGACAACACCGGGGTGGAGGTGGAGGAAGTGGCGTGCGTGGTGGAGGGGCGTACGGTTCATGTGACGGGTCGTGTGCGTGACGAGCTGAGCGTCATCAGGGCGATCTCGTACTGTCTCGACAGCGAGGAGACATGGCAGAGCGTAGCGTCGCTTGATGGTATTTATGACACGCGGAGCGAGGGTTTCGCGTTTGACGTCACGGCCGAGTCGGCCGGGCAGCATTTGTTGGCCCTGCGTTTTGACGACGCGTCGGGCAACACGGTTTACCGTAATTTCATCATTGAAGTCCCGTAAGCAAAGGAGTTTCTCGTGGAGAACCATCGTAAGAGTAAGATCAAACAGCTTCGCAAGAGTGGATTCCGTGCCCGGATGCGCACGAGCAAAGGCCGCAGTATCGTCAATCGTCGTCGTCGTGCGGGCCGGACCCCGACGAGCGTATCCTGATAGTAGTGGCGTAAGCGGCGTTGGTGCGTATGGGCATCGGCGTGCGCTGTGGTGCGTTGACGGCATAGACATCACCAGGGAGTATTCATGAACTCGGACAAGGTCAAGAAGGGTTTCGAGCGGGCGCCGCATCGCGCGTTGCTCAAGGCGTGTGGCGTGACAGATGAGGATATGGGCAAGCCATTTATTGGTATAGCGAACAGCCATGTCGATATTGTGCCCGGCCATGTGCACCTCAACGCAGTGGGTGAGCAGGTCAAGCAGGCGGTACGCGAGGCCGGAGGGGTGCCATTCGTCTTCAACACCATAGGCATTTGTGACGGAGTGGCGATGGGTCACACGGGGATGAAGTATTCGCTGGCGAGTCGCGAGGTGATTGCGGACGCGGTGGAGTGCATGTTGCGTGCACACTGTTTTGACGGCATGATCTGTATCCCGAATTGCGACAAGATTGTTCCGGGCATGCTGATGGCGGCGGTGCGAGTGAACATTCCGACGATTTTCGTTTCGGGCGGGCCGATGAAGGCGGGCCATACGCCCTCGGGCAAGACGGTTGACCTTATCAGTGTTTTTGAAGGTGTGGCGGCGTACAACAATGGGCAGATCGACGCCGACGAGTTGGCGGAGCTGGAGAATTATGGGTGTCCCACCTGCGGGTCGTGTTCGGGCATGTTTACAGCGAACAGCATGAATTGCCTGTGCGAAGCGATTGGTATGGCGTTGCCGGGTAACGGGACGATTCCGGCGGTTGACGAGCGGCGTGGCGCGCTCTACCGGCAGGCAGCGGGGCAGATACTGGAGCTGATTAAGAGGGATCTGAAACCGCGTGACATTATTACGCGGGAGTCGCTGGACAACGCGTTGGCGTTGGACGTGGCGATGGGCGGTTCGACAAACACGGTGCTGCACACGTTGGCGGTGGCTTACGAGGCGGGGATCGCGTACGACCTGGACCGCATCAACAGCATTGCGCAGCGTTGTCCCAATATCTGCAAGGTGTCGCCGTCGAGCGATTATCATGTGGAGGACGTGGACGCGGCGGGAGGCATCAGTGCGATATTGAAGGAAATTTCGAAGGTGAAGGGGCTGCTCAACCTGGACTGTGTGACGGTGACGGGCAAGACGCTTGGCAAGAATATTGGTGGTGCGGCGGTGAAGGACGCGCAGTGCATCCGGTCGCTGGATAAGGCGTATTCGGAACGGGGCGGTCTGGCGATTCTTCGGGGCAATCTGGCGCCGGACGGGGCGGTAGTCAAGAGTGCCGGCGTGGCGTCGAGCATGTTGCAGCACCGTGGGCCTGCGGTGATCTTTGACAGTCAGGAAGAGGCGTGTGAGGGAATTCTGGCGGGCAAGGTAAAGGCGGGCGACGTGGTGGTGATCCGGTATGAGGGTCCTCGGGGCGGGCCGGGCATGCAGGAGATGCTGAGCCCGACGAGTTACATTATGGGTGCGGGTCTGGGAGAGTCGGTGGCATTGATAACGGACGGTCGCTTCAGCGGTGGTACACGGGGGGCGTGCATCGGCCACATCAGTCCGGAAGCGGCCTCTGGTGGGCCTATCGGGCTGCTGCAGGACGGCGACATTGTCGAAATCGACATCCCCAACAATAGTATCAGCGTTCGGCTGAGCAGTGCGGATTTGGCTTTGCGGCGTGAGAAGTGGCAAGTGCCGGCCCCGCGAGTGAATCATGGGGCGCTGGGCAAATATGCCAGTATGGCGTTGTCGGCTGACAAGGGGGCGGTGCTCAGTTGGGATTGACGGGCTCGGGTTCGCTGAGGGCAAGTCGTGGCCCCAAGGCTGGGCGTGGGTCCTTAGTGGCGCGTCGGGCGTGGTGCCGAGAGGGCGGTGCGGCAGTGCATTGGTCATGAGCCGCTCCGGGGGCAATCCGTGTAAATCGATTGTGCCGTTTGCGTGCCTTGCGTTGGCGTATGGCACGGACCGTGGGTGGTTAGGCTTGACAAGGCCCCGGTCGGCAGGTTTCAATAGGCGCTGCCCGAAGGGCGGCAAAGGACAACGACAAGGTTCCAGGCAAGGAGACAGGCGATGAAGCGAAACCATCTCATCAGATCGACCAGGACGACGGTGCTCACGTTGGGTTTGCTGGCGTTGAGCTGCCTGCTTGGCTGCCAAAGGCCGCAGCGGGAAGCCGATCTTGAAGGTCAACTGACCGACCCACTGGCGGTCGCGGGCGCGGATCTGGAACGTAGCACCGAGGTGGAGCTGGTGGAACAGATGGCGCGTTACCGGGGGCGTTACACGTCGCAGCTGGAGTTGCTCGAGCAGTTTTATGATCGTCAGGGCAACCACCTCAAGGCGAGCTGGGCGCGGGACGAACGTGACTATCTGCGGACGGGTCCTCAGCGAGAGTACCTGGTGATCGCGGAAGTGGCGGGGCCGGACCTGCGGGCTTCGGAATCGATTCCCACGGCGGACGGTCTTTACGAAAAAGGGATGGAGCAGTTTAAGAAGGCCCGTGGTAGCCTGGGCGGTTTGTTTTTCGACAAGAAGGGTATCATGGCGGCGAAGGAGATGTTCAACCAGCTGATCACGAACTATCCGACGAGTGACAAGATTGACGACGCGGCGTTCCAGATCGGAGAGATCTACCGGCACTATCTGAAGGATTTTCCGCGGGCGATGCTCTACTATCAGCGAGTCTGGCAATGGGATCCTCAGACACCACTGCCGGCGCGTTTTGCGATGGGGCGGCTTTACGATGACTACCTGCACGACGGTCCCAAGGCGATCCAGTATTATCGTCAGGCGGTCAATCTTGAATCAGAATACCCCGATAACGTCACCTATGCCAATCGTCGCATCGACGAGTTGAGTTCGCAGCCGGCGCAGCCGCGCTGAGGCCGTTAGGGCGAGGGCCGTTCTCGGCGTGTGCAAGGCGTGTCGAGGCGTCAATCCTGTTGGCCGGAGGCTTTTGTTGCGACACGAATCGAACGACCCATCGTTTACACTGCGGTGGGTCGTGCTTTGAGAAGGTAATGCAGATCGAGGTAAGCCATGCAGGTTTCGGTCCTCGTGGCCATGTTGGCCGTTTTGACCCTGAGCGAGGGGGTAACGTCCTCGGAAGCGGGTCCGCTGCCGGAGTGGATGGGGCGGCTGGTGGGCGTCAAGTCGCTAGGGCTGACCGTGGGTGTTACCGTTATTTTGTGGTCACTTTTTCGCTGGGCCAGTCAGCGGCTTGGGGCCAGGCTGTCGCAGGCTCAGCATTTGGGGCGTGAGACGCTGCGTCTTCCCGGTCGGATCGATCTTTTGATGCGACTGGTGGTGTTGGTGACGTTTGCAGGGACGCTGACGGTGGGGGGTTGGGCGCATACGGTGCTGGAGCACTGGCGTCTGGGGCGGTACGTGCTGATCGACGAGTGGGTGCTGCTGCTTCCCTTTGTGG
>CAYNXW010000037.1:0-13849 GCA_964401265.1 uncultured Pirellulales bacterium
CATGACGCGGTGGAGTTTCTGCTGGCGGGTGCGACGGCGGTGTCGGTGTGCACGAGTGTTTTGAGCGATCCGGGGTGTCTGGAGCGGCTGGTGGGGGATATTCGTAACTATTTGTGCAGACATAAGATAGGCTCGGTGCGTGAGTTGGTGGGGCGTCTGGAAGGGTGAGTAGGCTGGTATGAATGCGAGACTAAAACTGCTGCGAGACTATTTTCCGACGGCAATCTACACGGGCAAGGCGCTGGTGTTTATCAGCGAGGAGTGGCGGGTGGAGCTGACGGAGCACAGTCGTGGAGGGTTTACGGGTTCGACGAAGGTTCCGATCATTCGGGTTCGGCTGTTCAACAAGATGCCGACGGGGGAGTTCGAGCCGGGCCATTATGAGGATTTCGAGCTGGAGGAGTTGTCGGATCTGGCGGGTGAAATCGAGAAATTTGTGCAGTTTGCGGTGGGCAAGAACCTGAAGGAGTGAGGCGTCAGCTGGTGGAGTTGAAGGCTTTGCGTGGTGGGTTGGCGGTCGTTTTTTGCGGGCTATGGGGCGTATAGACGTTGGGGTCGTGGTCAATATTGCCCTTGCATCACCTCGGGGCAAGAGTATAATGTGGACGTTGGGTCTGTAGGCTGCAAGCACACTACCTTACCGCACCTTACCTCATGCAACACAACTGGTTACAACCCATTAGGTTTCTGCCTTTCCTGGCGGGCTGCTTGGCGGCAGTCGTGGCGGGCCTGGTTTTGGCGCGCCAACCGGAAGCGCTTGGTTTGGACACGCAGTCGTTGAGCAAGGGTGATGTAGTCGCCTTCCCTTTTCAGATCAGTCCCAGTGCGGACGGGATCGCCGTGATCGACCCTCAGGCCCAGACGATATGTCTCTACCAATACCAGTACAGTCGCCAGGCCATGCACGGCCAGCTGGCGCTGCTGGCAGCTCGCAGCTACCGGCACGACCGCCAACTCGAACAGTTTAATACGACGCCAGCGTTGGACGAAGTGAAAGCCTGGTCGCTCCGTGCCGCCCAACTGAAAGGGACCGGTGCGAGCGCTGGCGAGGGGGTGTCTGAGGAGCCAAAGGCGGGCGGAGAGAACGGAACGTCCTCGGAAGGGGGCCAAGGCCCAGCGGACTTAAGGCCCCCGGCCCGGCCGTGAGTTCTCTGGCGTTGCTGGGTAAGAACGTACTTGCCGCTGGAAACGTAGATAAGTAATGGGTGAGGCGAGACAGCGCCGCGAGCAAGAGGCCTATGAAGGGGCCGCACCAACCTGCCGTGATATAAACGCCTTTAAGGCAAGGAGTTAGCCATGGCTGACGTACTTTACAATATGCAGCAAGCCCAGGAGAAGCTGGGCGTTTCGGAAGACACCCTGCGGCAATGGATGCGTGAAGGCAAACTTCGCTATTTCCAGGACGGGGGCAAGGTCATGTTCAAAGCGGACGAGATCAACACGTTGGCCACTGGCAATGAGCTGGAAACGCCGGCCAGTGACATCACGGCGTCTGATAGTGATGCCTTCGATTTGCTGACGGAGGAGACGGGCAGCGGGATGGGTATCGACGACAGCGGCGAGCCGATCGCGTTGACCCCGGAGGATTCGGCGCTGGCGGGGGGGCCCGACGCGATGCTTGATCTGAACCTGGACAGCGGCGAGCCGATCGGGCTGACGCCTGAAGACAGCAGCGAGCAGATCAGTCTGGCAGGGAACACAGCGGAGCAGGCCATTGACCTGACGAGCGAGGACACGGGGCCGTCTGGATTGAGCGAGGACCTGGCCAACGGTCAGAGCGGCAGTTCGATCGGGCTGATGCCGGGTGACAGCGCCGACCAGATCAGTCTGGACGACACGACGGCCGGCGGGGACAAGGACGATACGGTCGTTACGACGCACGGTGTTAATGTGATGGACGATTCGAGCGAGGATATGGAGTTGGCTGATCCGATGGCGCAGACGCAGCTGGCTCCGGACCTGGATGACCAGGTGGACCTGGACAGCTCCAGCAGCGGCTCGGGGTTGCTCGATCTGTCGCGAGAAGCGGACGATACGAGTCTGGGTGCGGAACTTCTGGAAGAGATCTATCCCGGTGCGGACGAAGGTGCGGTAGAGACGCAGGCGCCGGACGGTCTGCAAATGGCGGCGCAGATGGATTCTTTTGCGGCGTCGAGCCAAGTGGTGCAGGCAGCCCCGCCGCAGTTTGTGACGGCAGTTTCGAGCTATGACAGCACGAGCGGGGTTTATGGGGTGGTGATGGTGGTGCCGTTGCTGGTGCTGATGGCGTTGGCGGCGGTGGCGTCGGCACAGATTGCGGGGGCTATGCCGCAGATTCTCAGTGACATCAGCGGCATCATCT
Organism: uncultured Pirellulales bacterium; assembly: GCA_964401265.1. GTDB lineage: Bacteria > Planctomycetota > Phycisphaerae > Sedimentisphaerales > SM23-30 > CAYNXW01. Next base: position 2,342 of record CAYNXW010000037.1, read on the forward strand.
GGTATGTCGTGGGTGGCGTAGGCTTGGTGACGCTGGGCATTCTGGGTGTGGGGGTGATGTTGGCGGGTCGCAGCGGCTCGCCGGCGGCTCCCAAGGAGAAGAAGGCCAAGAAGGAAAAGAAAGTCAAGAAGAAGAAGAAGTAGGCAGCCGGCCCGCGTAGGCGTGGGCTAATCATGCCCGGGGTTCTCGGACGGGAGAGCAGTGCCGAGAGGCAAACGACCCGGTAGAAAAACACACGTGAAAGGAGCGTTCGGATGAAAGTCGTCTATGGCCTGGTTGCCGTTGCCCTGGTGGTTCTTTTTGCCGCTGGTGGGTGTGTCTCGAAGGCGGAGTTTGACAAGTGTGCGCGTCGTAATTTGACGCTTCAGGAGCTGGTCGCCAGTCTGGAGGAGGCGCAGGAGAATGAACGGATTCGCGCGGACCGGTTGAAGGCGGAATTGGACGCCATCAAGGCGGGTGGCGATTTGTGCGCGAAGAAGGTGGCGGAACTGGAAGCGATGATGGCGGAGAAGAACGCCATGATCGACAAGTTGACGAAGATGGTCAGCGAGTCGCCGTTGCCGCCCGAGTTGAGCAACGCGTTGGCAGATTGGGCCAATCAGGTGGGCTCCGATCTGGTGGAATATGACGAGAAGACGGGGGTGGTTCGTTTCAAGAGTGATTTGCTTTTCGAGAAGGGTCAAGCGACGGTTCAGGCGGGCGTGAGGCCGCAGTTGGAGAAGTTTGCGCAGATCATGGGTTCGGCGGCGGCGGAAGGGTTTGACGTGCTGATTGTGGGTCATACGGACGATGTGCCGATTCTCAAGCCGGAGACGCGGGCGCAGCATCCGACGAACTGGCATTTGTCGGCGCACCGGGCGATCGCGGTGGAGGACATTCTGGCTGGGGCGGGGATGGCGGAGACGCGTCTGGCGGTGGTGGGTATGGGCGAATTTCGTCCTATCGCACCCAACGCGGGTGGCAATCGGGGCAACGCGTTGAACCGGCGAGTGGAGATCTACATTGTACCTGCGGGCCAGATACGCATTTCGACAGGTACGGCGGCAGCAGGCGGGTAAGCTCGCCGATTATTAGAGTAGCCGCACTGGAGAAGGTTTTCGGGCGGACGGTGTTTTCGAGCATCGTCCGCTTTTCTTGTGCGCGGATTGAGGGGGGCGTCTGGGGGGCCCAGAAAGCCGGTGGCAGCGGGGTCGCCAGGTGGAAAGTTAGGTGCGGGGCGCTAGGATAAGATAATCAGCTTAGCGCTCATTGTTTGCGGGTTTTCGTTTGGGCGCGGTCGTTTGGGCGCGGCGGCAGCGGTGGTGGCTGAGTCTGTCCTTGGCTTATGGATGGAAGCTATGGTGTGGGAGTGAAGCAAGGGTTCTGGCGGGAAAGAGACTGCTGGCATTCAGAATGACTTTGCTGATTGTAAGCGTGTGTCCATGCAGAGTTTATGTGTGCGGCACCGAGAACTGATGCAAAACGTGGGTCAGGGGTCGGCTGACGGTTTTGCAGCACGGTGGCGAGTATAAGGGCGTTTTTGTGGCGAAACGGTATGGGGGCAGGCATTGAAGGAGTGTAGCCATGATGCATCATATGTCCAAGATAAGCCGGTGTGAGGTGACGCGGTGTGCTTACAATCAAGACCATATGTGTCATGCGTTGGCGATTACGGTAGGCGGGGGGACGGATCATATGTGCGACACGTTTTTCGAGGCGGAGGCCAAGGGGGGTGATCCGGAGGCGAGCGGCGGGGTGGGTGCCTGCCGGAGCACGTCGTGCATGTACAACGAGGGCTATGAGTGCCAGGCGGCACAGATCGTCGTGGGGCGCGAGGAGCACCCGGCGGACTGTCTGACGTTTGAAGAAACGTAGTACTGCGATTCATGATGGCTACGAGGATCAGTGGGGGGCAGCGCCGCCAGGCGTGGCAGCTTTACTTTGATAAAGTCTTGCAGGTCAGGTGGTTACATCCGACATTCAGTAACGTGTTCTGGATCGGCGGATGTTACCATCCGCCCTACCCCGCTAGAGGACTGCCATAGGTTAAGCGGCCTTGAGGAAAGAGGATGGGTAAGACTTCTTACCCATCCTGCCTATTGCGCAACGAGGGATATTACAGGGCCCAGGGTTTGCGGTAGTGGCACTCAAGCCATTTGGGATCGCCGGAGCCGTTCTTGAAGCAGAACTTGGCGGGGTCCCAGAGCAGCTTCTGGTTGTGAATCACGGCGAGGTTGATCAGATGGCAGGCGATTGCAGTATAGCCGCCCTCGACTTCGCTGCTGACGGGCCGTTTGCGGTCGGCGACACGGGCGAGGAAGTCGTCGGTGTGGGAGCCGCTGCGGTAGAGGCGGATCTTGGCATTGGCGAGGAGGTTTTTCTCGGCGAGTTGGGGGTTGGTTATGGTTTCGCCGCCGCGCATGAATTTGAAGGAGCCACGGTCGACAATGACCTGGCCTTCGGTGCCATCAAAGAACACGGCGCCCGGGACCTGTGCGGTCGTGACCGTAATGCCATTGTCATAGGTGAGCTTGGCGCCGAATTTAGCTCCGGCCTTTTCGGGTGGGCAGATTTCGATCGGGCCCGAGTCATCCATGTCGAGGGCCCAATGGGCGATATCGAGGTGGTGTGCTCCGAAATCGCAATTGCCGCTGCCGCCGTATTCGGCGAAGGCTCGCCACTGGGGGTAATTGTTGTGTATGCCGCGTGGGCTGAGGATAGCGTTATATGGCCTGAGTGGGGCCGGTCCGAGCCAGCGGTCCCAGTTGAGTCCCGCTTCCATCGTTTGCTCGGGCAGATCACAGGGTCGTGGCGTACCACCGAAGTGGCATTGGACACGTTTGATCTTGCCGATGACGCCATTGCGTACCAATTCGCAGGCGACGCGAAACTCCGACATGGAACGTTGCATGGAACCGGTTTGCAGGACTCTGTGGTGTTTTTTGGCCTCGGCCATGACCACGATAGCCTCTCGGATATTGTGGGTGAGAGGTTTTTCGCAGTAGACGTCCTTTCCGGAGCGTAGGGCGGCCAGGGTGATGATCGCGTGCCAGTGGTCTGGTGTGGCGATGCAGACGGCGTCGATATCGTTTCGGGCCATGATCTCACGGAAGTCGGCGTAGGCGAGGCAGTCAGCGGCGCCTCGGCCGGGGTGATCGGCGTGGAACTTTTTGACCATGTTGAGGGCATGCTCGCGTCGCTTGGTATCGACATCGCAAACGGCTCGGACTTTGATATCTCGGTGGAGGAAATTGCTGAGGAGGCCGCGATTTTGCTTGCCCATGCCGATAAAGGCCATATTGACCAGGCTGTTGGGACCTTTGGCGGCTCGGATAGTGGCGGGCAGAATAAAGGGTGCGGCAAGGACAGCGCTTGCGGTGTGTCGGAGAAAAGCCCGTCGGGTAGGAGAGCCTGATGCGGGTTGTGACAGGTTTTTGATTGCGTTTTGTTTGTCGTTCTTGGTTTTTTGTGCTGGGAGGGCAGGTTTGGTCATAATTTTTGCTCACTTGTAGTAGTTCTTGTTTTTCTGCATTTGAAGCAGAGCCTCGGACTCATAGGGTCAACCTTTGTAAGCGTAATAGGTTATTCATTCACTGTAAAGGCCCAGGTGAGGAAAAGAGGCTGGGTATTCGTTGGTGTAACAAGGTGCTTGACGGCAGCGGATGGGGGGGCCTATTATTTTGGGGTAGTGTCTGGTAAGCCCTTTGGCTTTTACGAGGTCCCCTAAGCGAGGATTGATGGATGGCTGGTTATTATGAGGACAATTCGTATTCGATTGGCAAGACGCCGCTGGTGAAGCTGAACCGGATCGGGCAGGGTTCTGGTGCGACGCTGCTGGCCAAGGTGGAAGGGCGCAACCCGGCGTATTCGGTGAAGTGCCGGATCGGTGCGAGCATGGTCTGGGACGCCGAGGAGCGGGGTCTGCTGGGGCCGGGCAGGGAGATCATCGAGCCGACGAGCGGCAATACGGGGATAGCGTTGGCGTTTGTGGGTGCGGCGCGGGGTTACCAGGTCAACCTGACGATGCCGGAGACGATGTCGATGGAGCGTCGCAAGGTGTTGATCGCGTTGGGTGCGAATTTGATTTTGACGGATGGGACGAAGGGTATGGCGGGGGCGATCGAGCGAGCGGAGGAGATTTGTGGGCGGGCTCCGGACAAGTATTTCATGCCTCAACAGTTTAAGAACCCGGCGAATCCGGCGATTCATGAGAAGACGACGGGTCCGGAGATATGGGAGGCGTGTGAGGGGCAGATCGACGTGCTGGTGTCGGGTGTGGGGACGGGTGGAACGCTGACGGGTATAAGCCGGTATATCAAGCAGACGCAGGGCAAGGCGATCATGTCGGTGGCGGTGGAGCCGTCGGAGAGCCCGGTGATCAGCCAGGCGTTGGCGGGTGAGGAACTGGTTCCGGGAGCGCACAAGATTCAGGGGATTGGTGCGGGGTTCATTCCGGAGACGCTGGATTTGTCGCTGGTGGACCGGGTGGAGTTGGTGTCGAGTGAGGAGGCCATCGGGTACGGTCGCCGGCTCAGTCGTGAGGAGGGACTGTTGTGCGGGATATCGTGCGGGGCGGCGACGGCGGTGGCGGAGCGGCTGGCGAAGCAGGCGGAGTTTGCGGGCAAGACGATCGTGGTGATTCTGCCAGACGCGGCAGAACGGTATCTGACGGGGCCTCTTTTTGAGGGGATGTTCAAGGAGGTGGAGGCGGCCAAGGCCCGGCGGTAGGGGTGTGTGCATGCTGAGGGGGCGCCGGTACAGTGGGCTTTTGTCGCGTGGGGGGGGTGTTTGCGCGCTGTCAAATGACGTTCTTTTTGCCTTGACGGGGGCGGGGATCCTCTCTAGGATGCACGGTTCTTCAGTAACAGGAGTAGCGTGTTGGACGAGGCAATCAACAAGGCGAAGGCGCTGATCGAGGCGCTGAGTTACATACGGCAGTTTCGGGGGCGTGTGGTGGTGGTGAAGCTGGGCGGCTCGCTGATGGAGACGGACCAGTCTCAGCGAGAGTTGCTGACGGACGTGGCTTTTATGGCGGCGGTGGGGATGCAGCCGATTTTGGTGCACGGGGGGGGCAAGAGCATCTCGGCGGCGATGGCGCGGGCGGGTCTGGAGCCCCAGTTTGTGCAGGGTCGGCGGTACACGGATGAGCGGACGCTGGCGATCGCGGAGCATGTTCTGGTCAATGAGATCAACCAGAACATTGCGGGGACGCTGGCCGATTTGGGGGCGGAGGCGATGGGCCTTCATTCGTTGAGCAGTTGTGTGTTATTCGCGGAGCAGTTGCGTCTGGCGGGAGCGGAGGGGCGTCAGTTGGACATAGGGCTGGTGGGCAACGTAACGCGTGTGAACGGGGCGTTGCTGGGGATGTTGTGTCAGGCGGGGACTATTCCGGTGATTGCCCCGATTGCCATTGACCGTGCGGGTCGCAAGCTGAATGTCAATGCTGACACGGTGGCGGGCAAGGTAGCGGCGGCGGTGGGTGCGGACAAGCTGGTGATGATGAGCGACACGCACGGGATATTTCAGGACATTAACAAGCCGGAGACGCGCATTTCACAGTTGCGTCGTTCCGAGATTCAGAGTCTGATCGAGGACGGGACGATCAGCGGGGGGATGTTGCCCAAGGTGGATGCGTGCCTGACGGCCTTGGAGGCGGGGGTGGGTCGTACGCATATTATCGATGGCAGTTTTCCGCACGCGTTGCTGCTGGAGATCTACACGGACCAAGGCGTGGGCACCCTTATCACGAATGATTGAGCGGCTGCGTATTCGCACTTTTCTTGACAGACATCAGCTCCTTATTGCGCAACAAGGGTATTTGGAAGTCAGCGGATGATTGAGGCGGGTTTGTGGCGGTGCCACTGAAGGTGGGCACGAGACGTACCGTCAGCGTAAGGCGCAGCTTTATAGTAATCTTTACAAGCGAGACAGACGAGAGTCAACAGTGGAAGAGGCAAGCATGAGCACGCAAGCAGTGATGGAGCAATTTGACAAATACGTTATCGCCAATTATGGCAGGATGCCGACCGTGATTACGCGGGGTCAGGGGAGCACGATCTGGGACGTTGAGGGGAACGAATACCTGGACATGTTTCCTGGCTGGGCGGTGAGCGGGACGGGTCATTGTCATCCCAAGGTGGTCGAGGCGATTCGTCGCCAGGCGGGCGAGCTGATCCACATGGACAACACGTTTTATAACGTGCCGCAGGGTCAGTTTGCCCAGATGCTGAGCGAGCGAGGTTTTGGGGGCAAGTGTTTTTTCTGCAACAGTGGTGCCGAGGCGGTGGAGGCGGCGTTGAAGCTGGCGCGGCGGCACACGGCGACGAAGAAGTATAAGATCATTTCGACCGAGGGCAGTTTTCATGGTCGGACGATGGCGGCGGTGACGGCGACGGCACAGCCGAAGTACCATCAGGGTTTCCTGCCTTTGGTGCCGGGGTTTGTGTATGTGCCTTTTAATGATGTGGAGGCGTTGCGGGAGGCGTTCGACGACGAGGTGGCGGCGGTGATTGTGGAGCCGATACAGGGTGAAGGGGGAGTACGGGTGGCCAGTGACGCGTATTTGCGGGCCATTCGGGAGCTTTGTGACGAGCACGCGGCGTTAGCCATTTGGGACGAGGTGCAGTGCGGCATGGCGCGCACGGGGCGGTGGTTTGCGTATCAGCACTCGGCGGTGGAGCCGGATATTATGACGATGGCCAAGGCGTTGGGCGGGGGCACGGCGATCGGGGCGATCATGGCGCAGGCGGAGGTGGCGGATTCGCTGGTGCCCGGTTCGCACGCGTCGACGTTTGGGGGCAATCCGCTGGCGTGTGCGGCAGGTATCGCGACGATAGAAGCGATTGAAGAAGAGAACATGCTGGCAAACGCCGAGCAGCTGGGTGAGCACACGCGGGGGCGTCTGACGGAGTTGTCGCAGAAGCATAGTTGCATTGAGGAAGTCCGTGGGCGTGGTTTGATGATTGGGATACAATTGAACGAGCCCGGGGCGGAGGTGGTAGAAGGTTGCTGGGCGAAACGTTTGCGGATCAACTGCACGCAGCAAACGGTGCTTCGTTTCATGCCCGCGTTGAATGCGACGCGTGATCTTGTGGATCGGGCGATTGCTATTCTGGATGAGGTTTTGTCCGAGGTTTACAGCTGAGGAGTCCATCATGGCTAAGCACTTTTTGAAAGTCGAAGATTTTGGTGCCGACGAGCTGCATTTGCTGCTGGACGAGTCGGCAGGACTGAAAGAAGTCTACCGCCAAGGTCACCATGAGACGTGTCTTACGGGCAAGACGGCGGTGCTGCTGTTTGAGAAGCCGAGCAGTCGGACGCGTATCAGTTTTCAGGTGGGAATGACGCAGTTGGGCGGTTCGTCGGTGTACATTCGACCGGAAGACATCGGCGGGCTGGGCCAGCGTGAGCCGATAGCGGATCTGACGCGTGTTCTTAACGGTTATGTCGACGTGATAGTGGCGCGGACGTTTGCTCACGAGGCCGTGACGGAGTTGGCCAAGTATGCGACGGTGCCGGTGATTAACGCGTTGACGGACTTGGCGCACCCGTGTCAGGCGATGGCGGACATGTTGACGATCCGCGAGCACTGTGGGACGCTGGAGGGATGTCATTTGGCGTATATCGGCGATGCGAATAATGTGGCGCGTTCGTTGGCGGTGGCCAGTGCGGCGTTGGGGGTGCGTTTTTCCATTGCGTCGCCTGAGGGGTATGCTTTTGAGGAGACGTTTATTGCGCGGATGCAAAGCAAGGCGGGAGCGGGGGCGGTCAAGGCGGTGACGGATCCTCGCGAGGCGGTTGAGGGTGCGGACATTGTCTACACGGACACCTGGACGAGTATGGGGCAAGAGGCAGAGAAGCAGCGTCGGATTGAGGCGTTTTCGGGTTATCAGGTGGACAGCAAGTTGATGAGTGCGGCGAAGGCCGGCGCGAAGGTGATGCATTGTCTGCCGGCGTATCGGGGGTTGGAGGTTTCGGACGAGGTGCTGGAGTCGTCCCAGAGTATTGTATTTGACCAGGCGGAGAACCGTCTGCACTTTCAGCGAGCGTTGCTCAAGTATCTCTGTTGTTCGTGAGGACATATGAGCAAAGCAAAAGTAAGACGTAGCGTTTCGAAGCGGCGTGCCAATGCGTTGCGACCCATGACGATTGAGCGTGGGTTTACCGACACAGCGGCGGGTTCGGTGTTGATTGACATGGGTCGGACGCGGGTGCTTTGCACGGCGAGCATTGTGTCGGATGTGCCGTCGTGGCGTCAGGAGAGCGGACTGGGGTGGGTGACGGCGGACTACGCGATGTTGCCGGGGGCGACGTCGCCTCGCCGGGGTCGGCCTCGAACGGGTCATACGGACGGGCGGGGCACGGAGATACAGCGTCTGATCGGTCGGGTGCTTCGGGCGGTGGTGGATTTTGAGAAGCTGGGGGCACATACGATATATCTTGACTGCGACGTTTTGCAGGCAGACGGGGGCACGCGGACGGCGGCCATCAACGGCAGTTATGTGGCGTTGGTTGACGCGTTGCGTTACGCGCGGCGTGAGGGGATGATCACGGAGGAGCCTTTGCGGGCGGCGGTGGGGGCGGTCAGCGTCGGGCTGGTGGACGGCAAGGCGGTTCTGGATCTGGATTATGCGTTGGACAGCCAGGCCCAGGTTGACTTTAACGTGGCGATGACGGATCGGGGTGAGTTTATCGAGCTGCAGGGCACGGCGGAGCGTAAGCCTTTCAGTGCGAACGAACTGGCAGCGATGCTGACGTTGGCCCAGCGTGGTATTCGCAAGATATTTACTCTGCAGAAGGCGGCGCTAAGCCGGGACGAGAGAGCGTGATGCGTTTTACGAAATGGCTGACCGCAGCAAGTATGTCGCGTATCTGGCAGGCATGTTACCTGGTGGGTGCAGCGGCGGCGACGGGTACGATCATGTACTTGAGCACGGGCTGCAACAGCAACTCGGGGCCGCTGGCATTGCCTTCGGGCGGGGCGACGGAGGCCAAATATACGATTCTGTTGGCGGAGTATCGTCAGGCGGATCGTTTTGTACTGGCGCAGGCTCTGCAGGCTCGGGCCAAGCAGGTGCTGGGCTCGCAGGACGTCTGGCTGGAGAAGACCGAGGAGGGGGTTCTGGTGAATTATGGGCATTTTGTCAGCCAGGCTCCCGGCAGCAAAGCGAAGCGTGAGCTGGGGCGGGTGCGAGGGCTCAAGGGGCAATTACAGAGCGGTCCGTTGCAGTTTTCGTATGTTCGGGAGCTGCCCTATGCGGGGCCGCCGACGCCGGCGGAATACGAGATCGCTAAGAGTGGCTGTGCTTACACGCTGTTGCTGGCGGTGTACCGCAATGTGCCAAAGGAGGGTTTTGAGAATCGTCAGGGTGCCGCGGTTCAGGCGGTAGAAGCACTGCGGTCGCAAGGCGAGCAGGCGTATCTGTTTCATGGTCCGTTCGAGTCGGCAGTGTACATAGGTTGTTTTCCCGAAAGCGCGGTGCGGCAAGAGAGCGGTCCGCATGGGACAAGGGTGTTTTTGTCACTGGCGGTCAAGGCGATGCAGGACAAGCACCAGTTTCACGAGAACGGTCAGCGGGTGTACGACATACGGCGGGACGCAAAGGGCAAGGCGTTGCGGCTGCCGCGTCGGCCGCCGCTTATTCGTGTCGCGGATATCGTGCATTAGGCAAGAGCGAGGCGAGATTATGCAGGCACTGGTGGTGGCGACAACAAACAAGGGCAAGCTGGCGGAGCTTGGTGAGATGCTTTCGGGGCGAGCGATTCAGGTGCGGGGGCTGGATGAATTTGGGGACGTGGCCGAGGCGGTGGAGGACGGGGTGACGTTCGCGGAGAACGCACGGAAGAAGGCGTGTCATTACAGCGGTTTGTTGGAGGGGCTGGTGCTGGCGGACGATTCGGGGCTGGAGGTGGACGCGTTGGAAGGGGCGCCTGGGGTGTATTCGGCGCGATTTGCGCAGACGGCAGGCGGGGTGGTTCGCAGCGAGCAGGACGCGGCGAATAACCGGAAGTTGCTGGGGTTGCTGAGTGAGGTGGGCCAGGCGGAGCGTACGGCACGTTTTCGGTGCTGTCTGTGTTTGGCGCGTGGGGGGCAGGTGCTGGCGGAGGTGGACGGGGTGATGGAGGGGCAGATCGCGCGGGAGGGACGTGGGACGAATGGTTTCGGGTATGACCCGATTTTTTGGTTGCCCGAGCGGGGCTGCAGCGTGGCGGAGTTGGCGGCGGAGGTGAAGAACGCTCTGTCGCATCGAGGCAGGGCGTTGAAGCGGATGCTGGATTGTCTGGACGGTTTTTTGAACTAATTAGAGTCAAAAGCGTGTTGTAATAGAGAGGAACAGCGTGGTACCTAAACAAGTATTTTTCACCAGTGGGGTGGGTCGTCATCGGTTGAAGTTGCAGTCGTTCGAGGGGGCGTTGCGTGAGGCGGGTATCGCGGCTTGCAATCTGGTGAACGTGAGCAGTATCTTTCCGCCGAATTGCCAGATTATTTCGCGGGCCAATGGGATCAAGCAGATTCGTCCGGGGGAGATTACGTTTTGCGTGATGGCTCGGGCGGAGAGTAATGAGCCGAGTCGACGGTGTTGTGCGGGCATCGGGCTGGCGGTGCCGGCGAGTGGTCATAATTACGGGTATATCTCGGAGTTTCACGGCCACGGCAAGAACCGGAAAGAGGTGGGCAGTCTGGTGGAGGATATGGCGGCGACGATGCTGGCCACGACTTTGGGTATCGAGTTTGATCCGGACAAGGCCTACGACGAGCGTAAAGAGATCTACCGGATGAGCGGCAAGATTGTGCGCACGCGGGCGACGGTAAAGATTGCCGACGTGCACGACGACGAGCTGTGGACGACGGTAGTGGCGGCGGCGGTGTTCCTTTCGGGCGAGTAAGCGGCGTTGTTTGCGTGGCGAGTCCGATGCGGCAGGCCTGAGGGGCAACTGGTGGCCCCGGGACGGCGTCTGGCATATAATATGGGCAATACAGAGGTTCGCGTGGGTATGAAGCGAGCCGCCGAGGCGCGAACATGAATATTCTACTGGTTTATCCGCAATACCCGGACACGTTCTGGAGTTTCAAGCACGTGCTGGGTTTTCTTTCTTGTAAGGCGGCGTTTCCGCCACTGGGTTTGCTGACGGTGGCCTCGTTGTTGCCGGAGGACTGGTCGAAGAAGCTGGTCGATACGAACGTGACGGCGTTGACCGATGAGCAGATCGCCTGGGCGGACATGGTGTTTGTCGGTGCGATGCTGGTGCAGATGCCGGACGCACAGGCAACGATCGACCGATGCAAGGCGTTGGGCAAGACGGTGGTAGTGGGTGGTCCGGCGGCGACGGCTCAGCCTGAGGCTTTTGAGAGGGTGGATCATTTTGTCTTGAACGAGGCGGAGGTGACGTTGCCGTTGTTTCTGGCGGATCTGGCTGAGGGCAAAGCCAAGGAGGTGTATACGTCGGGAGAACGTGCAGACATCACGCGGACGCCGGTGCCGCTCTGGTCCCTGGTCGACCTGAAGCAGTACGCTCTCATGCCTGTTC
>CAYNXW010000038.1:0-13803 GCA_964401265.1 uncultured Pirellulales bacterium
CCGCGCCGCTGCCGCTACCCCCGCCTCCGCCACAAACACCTCCGCCCCCGCCCCATACAAAGCCTCCGCATCCCCATACACCCGCACCTCCCCCCGCGCCGCGTCCTCTCCCCCCCACCTCACACCATCACCCAATCCGCCTGCTCCCACAGCTTTACCTCCCATGATCCTGCGTGCCTCTATTCCTCACACACCCTCCGCCCTCGCTCACCTTAATCCGAACCAGATCCAACGACTCCACCACCACCACAAGCATTACAGGCACCCTTGCCCTGATAATGCATGACTCTCCTGATACTCCTTCCCAGAATACCGTTCCTTACGTGTCCGCCTTACCATCCATTATCTTGCGCACCTGTGCCGCTAGCCGTTGCCCGTAAGACCCCACAGCGTCCAATGCCGCCAAGTCCTGTTCCGCCCCCTCACTCTGGCCCAACGCCACGTAAGCTTCCGCCCTCGCCCGCAGTGCCCCTGCACGTGCCCCCCTATCGTCCGCCTCTGCCAACTCCAGCACTCGTGTCGCCGCAGCCTTCACCTCGTTCCACGCTTGACGCGCCTTGTACACATCCAATTTGATCTTCCACGCCTTAACATACGCCCCGGCCGCCCCCAGCACCACGCTGACCATCTCTAAAGCCTCGTCGTACAATGCCATATGGACATACGTGTCCGCCTTCAACGTCAACGCCTCCCAGTCCTTCGCGTCGATGGCCAGCAGCCGATCCAGAATCGCCAAACATCGGCCATAGTCTTCCGCGTAATGCAGTTCCCGCGCAAAATCCAGGCGTGAATCCCGCTGACTCTCACCCAACAGAATATCCGCTACCAGTGTCTCAAACGCTTGTCGCACGCTGAAAAAGCTGGCCAAGAACCATCTCTCCCCCGTCAACGGCCCATCGTCCGCTAACTCCCTCAGCCCCATCCGCACCCCTCCGTGCCAGTCCACACCGTCCTCTAGAATTCTGCATGCGTGAGGGTATCTCTCCTCCAGATAAGACGCCACGCACCGCTGGACCTGCTCGGATTGCACCCGACGCGCCTGTCTCTCCAGCTTATCAACATCGTCACATCGCCAGCGGCCGCGCCCCATCCGCACCATGAAGTCTTCGTGATGCGCCACCTCGTGCACCAGTGCCCACAGTGTTATAAAACGCAAATAAAGCTCCGCCACCTCCGGCCCGATGCCTGGGTCCTCATACACGTACCCATAAAGATAGATCCGATTCGTCCCAGTGTGGTACGCCCCCAATGAAACCCCTGAAAATACACCAGGCCAGACCTCCCAACCCGCCCGTCCCAGGTACGGGTCCACGTTGCTTTTGATCTCACGCTTCGCCGTCGTCGTCGCCTGATGCTCCATTCCCAAACACAGCCGAATCTCGCTTACCCCGTCTGCCATGCCCGCCGGCAAACGCGCCAGCACCTCGCGAATATCCTCCGCCGACGCCGGATAATGAACCAAACGCCCCTCATCCCGCACGTTGATCGAAATCGTCCCCACGTCGACGGCACCTGCTGGGTGCTCCCAGGCGCGGTCCCGACGCTCGCGCCTGATCAACCGTTTAGCCCGGCGCTTCGTCTCGATCTGCTCCTCCAGCAAATCGATCCGCTCCTGCTTGCGTTGCTCCTCACGGTAATACCATTGCCGTGCCCGCGCCAACGCCCTTCGCGTTACATGAAAACTCCGACTCACCGTCAACGCCTCCCCAAACCGATCAGCCATCACCTCATCCTGCCGCCTGACCCCCAGCCTCACCCGCTCCCCCAACGCCTTAAATCAAACCGTCACCGCAGGTGACACCTCCCCTTATGCCTTATGCCTTATGCCTGCTCCTACAAACTCTCCAGCCGCTGCTGCTTGTCGTACTCCATCAGCGCCTTGACCAGCTCGTCCAACTCCCCCATCATCGCCTTGTCCAGCGTATACAGCGACACATTGATCCGATGATCCGTCAGCCGATTCTGCGGAAAATTATACGTCCGAATCCGCTGCGAACGATCCCCCGATCCGATCATGTCCTTACGCGTCGCGTCCCTCTTGGCCCGCTTCTTCTGCTCGTGATAGTCGAAAACACGGCTCCGTAATATCCGCCAAGCCTTCGCCCGGTTCTTGTGCTGGCTCTTCTCGTCCTGCATACTCACCGTGATCCCCGTCGGCACATGCTCCAGACGAATCGCACTGCTCACCTTGTTCACGTTCTGCCCCCCCGGCCCGCTCGCCCGCGCCACGTGCTCCACCACCTCGTCGGGCTTGATCTCGATCTCCAGCTCCTCCGGCTCCGGCAACACCGCCACCGTCGCCGCCGACGTGTGGATCCGACCCTGTGCCTCCGTCTCCGGCACCCGCTGCACCCGATGACCCCCGCCCTCATACCCCAACGCCTGCCACGCCCCCTCACCCTTCACCGAAAAAATCGCCTCACGAAACCCTCCCAGCTCCGTCGCCGAAAAACTCATCGGCTCCACCTTCCAGCCACGCTTCTCCGCGTAACGCTGGTACATGTCGTACAAATCCCGCGCAAACAACGCCGCCTCGTCGCCACCCGTCCCCGCCCGTATCTCCATGATCAACGCCCCCACCGCCGCGTCGTCCGACATCACCAACTGCTCTTTCGCCTGCTCCAACGCCCCACGCAGCTGCCCCTCCAACTCCGCCAGCTCCTCCTCCGCCATCGCCCGCAGCTCCGGGTCCTCCCCCGCGTCCGCCGCCAACGCCGCCGCCTCACCCCGCTGACGCTCCGCCTGATCATACGCCCGGTAACAGGCCACCAGTTTGCTCAGCCGACTGTGTTCCTTCGCAATCTTCACCAGCTCCGCCGGCCGGCACGCCACCGCCGGATCGTTCATCTGACCTTCCAGCTCCGCATGACGCTTCGCCAGCTCCGCCAGCTTCGCCACTATCCGCTCATCGGTTGTCGTTAGTCCCGTCGCCATAATCCGCTCCGCAACCTCGTTTTACCACCCCGACGCCCCACGCCGCTCATCTGCCCATTGCTGCCATACTGGCGACCCCGTACACCAGACATAAAAAAACCACGCTGTATCGGCCTACCCCCAGCCGACAACAGCGTGATCCTTCTTTGTAATCCTGGCTAAGACTGGCTCTCTGCCTTGACTTGACCACGAGCCTTCGCACCATACTTGCCCGCGTATTTCTTCTGAAACTTCTCGATCCGTCCCGCCGTGTCCACGAACTTCTGCTTGCCCGTGTAAAACGGATGGCACGCCGAACAAATTTCCACGTTCAGCTTCTCGACCGTCGAACGCGTCTTGAACGTGTTGCCACAGCCGCACTTCACAGCCGTCTCTACATACTTCGGATGAATATCTGGCTTCACTGCTTAGTCTCCTTGTTCCATTATTCCAATCAGAACCCCAAATTATAACCACTTCCACCCGCCTTGTAAACCCCTTTTTTTTACTGTTAGTAAAACGCGTAAGCCTTGTACTGGCAAGAGGTTACGTAGTCGACCCTTCGGCGCGCCGCCCTCGCCATGCCCTTCCGCCTCGCCCGGGGCCAACCGGCCACCACCCTGCGACCCCCCCCCCTCGTGCC
The DNA here is from genome assembly GCA_964401265.1 of uncultured Pirellulales bacterium. GTDB lineage: Bacteria > Planctomycetota > Phycisphaerae > Sedimentisphaerales > SM23-30 > CAYNXW01. Next base: position 3,557 of record CAYNXW010000038.1, read on the forward strand.
GCCCGGGACCGGCCTCGCTGGCCCCCTAACGCACCCCCTCCACCTCCAGACCCGCCGTCCGATGCTGCACATAAACCCGCAGCGACCGGATATGCACAATCTTGTCCAACTCGACCTCCATCACATCCCCAGGCCGAACCTTCCCCGGCCCCACTTCCAACGCCAATACCTCCCCACGCCCCGTCGTCACCTCCAGTTTACGCAGCCGCACATACTCATCACCGCCCCGATTCAGCAGACGCAACTTGCGAAAACGCACCTGCCGATGAACCCCCTTCAGCTCCAACGCAGCATACCCGTCCTTCACCCCGTTACTCGTGCCCAGCTCCACCACCGTCGGCAACGCCACCGGCTCCGGCGCCGGCTCGCCCGTAATCCGCAACCCCTCCGTCCGGTGCTGCACCCGCACCCGCACCTCGCTGATCCGCGCCGGCCGCTCCAACACCACCTCATAACCATCCCCCAGATAAAACTTGCCCCCCTTCAACGCATATTCATACACCTTTCCCTTCGCCGTAATCACCTCGATGCTGTGTAGCCGCACATACGCGTTGCCCGATGTGTGCTCGACGCGAATCGTCCGATACGCTATCCGCCGCGTCCGCTCGTCCGTGTAAAACACCGCCACCCCGTCCTTCGTCGGCAACGTCATGCCCAGATACCGCCGGTCCAGCTCCGCTAATGCCTGCTCCCGCTCCAATGCCCGCTGACGCTCCAACTCCCGCTGCCGACGCGCCGCCGCCTCCGCCGCCTCGTCCCGAATCCCCGCCTGCTTCTCATACGCCCGTATCAACGCCTTCAGCGACGCCAACGACTCCCGCACCGCGACCTTGTCACCCTGGCCCCCGTACGCCTGCTTGTGCGTCTCCATCCACAATGCCTGGCTCTCGCTGAGCAGCTCATCACTCAACACCAGCAGCTCCGCATCGCCACACCACGCTCGACCCGCCAACAAGCACACCACCGCCATCGTCACTGCTCTGTACCGCATCGCTTTACCCTCTCAATAAAAGTCCCGACTTCGCCTGCTAATAAAGACAGACCACCCGACACCCTGGTTGGACGCCTTACCCTGATATTCCCACAAAGCCTCCCATAAATAAACCCTGAAACCCTCTCCGCGACCATGCCCCCCCGCCTCAGACCCACCGCCGGAGCCACCTTTACCGTGACCGACTCCTCACACGCAAATGGCCGGAGATACTAAACGCCATTGCCCTGGCGGACAGGGGCCTTGACGAACGCGGCGTTATCTGCGATTCTCAAAACAGTAGCAATGACATCCCCAACAGGCCAGCCAATCAAAGGTCCATGGCCTGTACGAAGTCTCACAAAAGGCCCATGTCACAACCGGAGAGTGTTACGGCTCAACCTCAACGTGTCTCGCGGCGTCTTCCTCGAAGGACCAAACGGAAAAACCTACCGCGGCCTCCGCTCCGACATCCCCGACTTCCACCGCAAACTGGCCCAGTTTCCCGAGCCCAAGCCCCAAGTGACCGACTGGGCCGACGCCGTCCGCAACCGCAAGAAGTCTGCCCTCAACGAAGCTAACGGCCACCGCTCCTGCACTATCCTCAACTTGGGAAAGATCGCCATACGCCTCCAACGACCCCTGCGATTCGACCCCCACAAACAACGCTTCATCAATGACGAACAGGCCACCCGCTTGATCGAGCAACCACTCAGGGGCCCCCTGGCACCTGTACAAGCCCTGAAAAGCCCAGTTGAGACCCTTTTGTGCTCAACGCCGACAAAAAGCTTTCTGCATAATGCCTTGCCGACAGAAGTTGCCGCGTCTCTTACCAGGAGGTGTATTCGCATGAGTATGGCAATCAGTCACGTACTCAAAACACGCTGGTGCCTATATTCAGTCTTCCTGCTTCTAGCGTGTGTCGCTTTTCTCTGGGGCCCCGGGCCTCTGCAAAGGCGCAATATGCGAAAGGCCCGAAAGGAAGTAGACCCCTTCGAGGCCGTCCTACGTAACGATGCCGCTTTCTCGCAAGTCAGAATTGCCCTCTCAACAGCCCACCTCGGAAGATCCATTATGATACTCGGCAACGTACCTGACCAGAAGAGCTTTGACAGACTCAAAGCCCTCTGCAAGAACCATTTCTCCCCAGAATTTAAGATAGTATTCGCTGTCCAGCTCGCCCAGGAAATACCAGAAGCCGTCGCGCCGCCACCCTGCCCTCGCCAATGTCCTCCCTGACGCCCAGGCCTCTTCTCCCTTGCCCCCTTCCCCTCAGGCTTCTCTTCGTTGATTGCACCACGCCAGATTCTGGCAACTACCCAACCCGGTGTGCTCCGTAAGAATAGCCGCTCTGCCCAATCTGGACAGCGCGCAGTTCCGAAACGCCCCCTTACCTACCCCCAGTCTCACCCTTGTCCCTCGCCCCCCGTGAGAATAAAGTTCAGCTTGCCCAGCGTCTCTTTCTCGATCTGCCGCACCCGCTCGCGCGTGAGCCCCACGCACTTGCCAATCTCCTTAAGCGTCATCGGCTCCTCACGATTCAACCCGTAACGCAACCGCAAAATCTCCGCCTCCCGGGCGTCTATCAGGTCCAAAAGCCGCTTGATCGTGGCCAACTCATCCTGATTGAAGACCACCTCATCAGGCCGCGGCGTCTTCTCGTCCTCCAGCAACTCATTCAGCGACAAGTTGTCATCGCTGCTCGGCGCCTGGCTCGGAGAAGAAAACGCCTTGACCGCTCGCCGGATGATCTTCACCTTGCGCGCCGGCACCTCCAACGCCTGCGCCATCTCCTCCAGGTTCGGCGATCGCCCCAAACGCTCCTGTAGCTCCAGCGACGCCTGCTTCCACCGCGCAATCATCTCCACCATGTAAGCCGGGATATGGATCGGCTGTACGCTGTTGATCAACGCACGCTTGATCGACTGCTTGATCCACCAAGACGCGTACGTGCTGAAACGAGACCCCTGCTCCGGATCGAAACCCTCCACCGCACGCATCAGCCCCAGATTGCCCTCCTCAATCAGATCCGCCAGCGGCATCCCTCGATTGCCATACTTCTTGGCAATGTTGACGACCAGCCGCAAGTTGCTGCGTATCATACGATCACGCGCCATCGGGTCGTTATGCTCGATAATCCGCCGCGCTAACGCCTTTTCCTCCTCGGCAGTCAAGAGGGCCGCGTCGTTGATCTCTTCCAAATATATTTGCAGCGTAGATTCAACCATCCCGCCTCCTTACAGGTGGACACGCTGTCTCGCCCGGGCGATCCCTCACGCCCGAGGGATTCTATGTCCCCCGAGTCAGCCCGGCCAGACATCCACCTTATCGGCTTAACCAAGCCATAGCATTAGTCTGGTCCTGCGGTCGGGCCAATTTTTATCCCAGTGTCGACGCTGCGTTGGAACCGACCTGACCACACCACGCTGCCGGGTGGGCCCGTCACGTTCCAACACAGCGATTGCGACACGATACTTCGTTCATGACTCTTCCGAGGGACGCTCAGCCTCGTCAGCCCCAGCAGCTTCCTCGCTCGCCGGCGCTTCTTCCGCACCCGCACCCGCGGCCGTTTCACTGGTGCCGGCCGCTGCGTCCTGGGCCCCTTGCGCCTCCGCGTCCGCCGCTGCCTCCCCTGCCTCCGCCGGGGCTGCCTCGGCGGGCGCCTCCTCGGTCACGGCCGGGGCCCCTTCCTCAGCCGGCGTCGCCTCAGGAGCCTCTTGCCCCTCATCCTTGCGCCGCTGGAGCATCGCACTGTCGATAAAGCCGACGCCCATCCCCGCCGCGCCGTCAAGACCACCACGCTGCGGACCACGCCCTGCCTGCTCCGGCGTCTCCTCGGCGGCCCACTGGGCACGCTTGAGCGAAAGGCCGATCTTGCGGTCTTCGATGTCCACCCGAAGAATCTTCACCTCCAGGTCGTCGCCCATCTTCACGATGTCCTGGGGCGTCTCAATCTTGTCGTCGGATAGCTCCGAAACGTGCAGCAGACCTTCCAGATCAGGCTCCAATTCGACAAAAACACCAAAATTCGTCAGCTTGGTGACCTTGCCCTGAATAATCTGGCCCGGAATGTACTTCTCCGGGATGGCCCGTACCCACGGATCTTCCGTCATTTGCTTGAGACCCAACGCCACACGCTGTTTGTCCTCGTCCACCGCCAAAACGATGCACTTGAGCATCTGACCCCGTTTGAGCAGCTCGCCCGGGTGCCCTATCTTCTTGGTCCAGCTCATGTCCGAAACATGCAGAAGCCCGTCGATGCCCTCTTCGATCTCGATGAACGCACCATAATTGGCCAGATTCCGCACCTTGCCCTCGATGATGCTGCCCGGAGGGTACTTGTGCGATACCTGCGTCCAGGGGTTCTGCGTCAACTGCTTGATACCCAGCGAAATCTCCTGCTTGGCCGGGTTCACCTGAAGGATGACCACGTCGATTTCCTGGTTGACTGTCAGCAGTTCCGAAGGATGACTGATACGCTTGGTCCAGCTCATCTCGCTGATGTGCACCAGGCCCTCGACCCCTTCCTCCAGTTTGACAAAAGCGCCATAATTGGTGATGTTGACCACCACGCCCTTGGCCACACTGTTGACCTCATAACGTTGCTCGGCACTGACCCACGGGCTTTCCGTCTTCTGTTTGAGCCCCAAAGCGATCTTCTCACGCTCCCGGTCGATACTGAGAATCTTGACCTCGATCTTCTGATCGAGCTTGACAACTTCCGACGGATGATTGACGCGGCCCCAGCTCATATCGGTGATGTGCAGCAGCCCGTCCAGGCCGCCCAAGTCCACAAACGCACCAAAATCGGCGATGTTCTTGACGACACCCTCGCGAATCTGGCCCACTTCGATCTCCCCCAGCAGACTGCTCTTGGCCGCCGCACGCGTTTCTTCGAGCAGCTTGCGACGAGACACCACGATATTGCGCCGTTCTTCGTCAATCTTGAGAATCTTCGAATCAATGTCACGCCCGATATACTCGGCAATGTCGCCCGGCCGCCGGATATCGACTTGCGAAGCCGGAAGGAACACCGGCACCCCGACGTCGACCAGCAGACCACCCTTGATCCGACGCGACACCTTACCCGTGATCGTGTCACCTTCCTTATAGTTGTTGACGATCCGTTCCCAGCCGCGGATACGGTCCGCCTTACGCTTACTCAGGATTACCAGACCGCTGTCACTTTCGACCGCTTCCAGCAGGACCTCGATGGTACGCCCGATTTCGATGTCGGCAGGGTCGTCAAATTCAGACGCACTGACGCTCCCTTCGCTCTTGAGCCCCACCTCCACGACGACATCATCACTGACCCGATTCACAATCTTGCCCGTGAGGATCGCCCCCGGTTCAAAACTGCTCACCGTCTTATCAATAAGACCGAGCATCTCCGTTTCATCATTCGTGCCCAGTGCTTCTTTGACCTGTTCATCAATGAAGGTCTCGTCTATTTCGAATTCTCTAAGAATACCTTTGTCTACCATGAGTTCCTCTAGCCAAACTAACGATTTTCAGGCCCGGCCATTCCGGACCGTTGCATGCAAAAATCTGTTCGAGAGAAGCTAGCTGCCTCGATCATCGAACAAAGCGCCAGCAGATCATTAGACCGGTTCAGACCCCTCCCGTCAATACCATTCTTTGCGGCTCTCAGACCTCACAGCGTGGCCCTGGCACAGCCCCAGCGGACCTTTCACCCAGACGCTGGACAGACCTGAATAAGAAACTAACGCCCTATACGCTACCCGTAGGGGTAACGCTGCCGTGTCAGCCTATCTGTAGTGCCTCTGCCTGAAAAGATTCCCTCAGAGTCGCTTGAGGTTTTCGATGAACTCCTGGATGATCCAGTCCGGCGTGGAAGCGCCCGCCGTGACCCCCGCCGTGCTCTTGCCAGCGACAAACTCCGCTTTGAACTCACGCCAATCCTGCAGATGGTACGTCTTGACCCCCTGACGACGGCAAATATTGGCCAATTCCCCCGTATTGGCGCTATGCGGCGAGCCCAACACAAACATCACGTCCACTTGCTGGCAAAGGTCGAGGGCACTGGCCTGCCGACGTGTCGTCTCCCGGCAAATGGTGTTTACCACCTTGATTTCGTGAAAATCGCCCCGCGCCAGTTCACCCACAAGGTGCCCGAAATCCTCCGCCGAATGCGTCGTCTGCGAGATAACTGCCAGCCGTTCGCAACGCGGCACCTTGGTCAGGTCGTCTTTGCTCGCCACAACCACCACATTCGGCGCGTAACCCACCACCCCACGGATTTCGGGGTGGTCCGGATCACCCACCACCACGACCTGATACCCCTGTTCGTGAAGTTCTTTCACCAGTTTCTGCGCTCGCTTGACCAGCACACAGGTCGCGTCAGCCAGGTTGAGCCCGCGATTGCGAACTTCATCCAGCAGCGCCGGAGAACACCCGTGCGAGCGAATGAGCACGGTTGGCGTCGGCTCGCCCTGCGTCTCGGTGGGGATGTCAGATACGTCGTTTACCACCTTAAGACCCGCGTCCATCAGCCGATCCACCACTTGCTGGTTATGAATGAGCGAGCCCAGACAATAGACGTTCTTGCCCTGGTCCAGCATTTCGCCGGCCAGTTGGATCGCGTGTTTGACGCCGAAACAGAAACCACATTTTTCCGCGATGAGGACATTCATGGGCAATTCATTCTTTCGTGCTCGAGGCTTGTTGGTCATCAGGGTAAACATAGCAGCGGCGACGGTACCGTTCTCGCAAGCGATGCTGCATCGTGCGCAAACGGCTGTTCAGCGTCTCGACCAGTTCAGCACGGCCCATTTGCCGCATCTCGTCAGGCGTAATCGGTTGGCCAAACATAACATAAATGCGTGCCGGGCAGGGCCAAACGCGTTGACGCGGCCATGCCTCAAAGGCACCATCCACCACCACTGGAATCACCGGCGCTTTGCCGCGACGAGCGATAAGCTCAAAACCGCTCTTGATCGGGCGTATTCGACCATCACGCGTCCGCGTGGCCTCTGGAAAGAGCACGATCGCCCGCCCCTGTTTGAGGCGCTTAAGCACCGTCTTGATCGCGGCAATATCGGCCTGGCCTCGCTGAATCGGAAAGGCGTTGAGCGAACGGATGTACCGGCCGAAAAAACGATTGCGAAAAAGCGAATCCCGCGCGACGTAGTCCAGCTCTCGAGACAGACCCAGACCACACAGAACGGGGTCCAGGTAGCTCTGGTGGTTGCTCAGCAGCAAAACCGGCCCCGTGGCCGAAATATGCTCGCGACCAAGGACGCGAATATTAAAAAACGCCGAGAAGACGACTTGGCTGGCCCTTTGCCAGAATCGATACCACATACGCATGAGCGTCAGTCCTTGCCTATTCGGTCCAGCAGGGCCTGGACCACCTCTTCGATGGTTAATGCGCTCGTGTCGATCACGATCGCGTCCTCAGGCACCTTCAGCGGACCTTCCCGCCGACTCCGGTCACGCGCATCACGCTCCCGTTGAGCGGCCAGGGTGTCCCCGTAGCTGACGCACTCGCCCTGGGCCGAGAGTTCCGCCTGCCGCCGCCGCGCCCGTATCTCAGGGGCCGCGTCAAGATAGAACTTATAATCGGCGCCAGGAAAAACAACGCTGCCCTGGTCACGCCCTTCCGTCACCAGTCCTTGGGCCCGCTCCGCGATACGACGCTGCTCCTCGACAAGATGTTGCCGCAGCTCGGCCACGCAAGCAAGCTTGTGGGCGCTCGCCGTAACGGTGGGCCGGCGGATGGCCTCGGTAACATCGTGGCCGTCGAGATAGACCCGATCGGGAGCCTCCGGCAACGCCAAGTCAATGCGGCACGCCGCCGCGAGCCGAGTCAGCGCCGCCCCGTCGTCAAGGTCGACACACCCCTCCAACGCCGCCAGCGTCAGCGCACGGTACATCGCGCCCGTATCGAGATACGCGATCCCCAGTCGCTCGGCCAAGTGCCTGGCGATCGTGCTCTTGCCCGAACCGGCGGGCCCGTCAATAGTAATAATCAGCTGCGTATCCAAAGTCCGGCCATTATAAACAGCCAAGGCACCCTTGACAATGACGTCCTCTTATGGCACAATGACTAAGAATGAGGGGGCAGACAACGGCGGGCCCGACATGGATGAGCCTGGAGCGGGGTGGCAGGCGCCCGCTGACAACGCGCGCAATGCACGCCAAACCTACCGCCTCATGCTTCACTCAGTGCCACCATCCACAGAGACAATGTGTCACCTGCCTGCCTGCGCCGGGGGGCGGGGGTGTCTAGAGACACACAGACAAAGGTAGGCCCTTGCCACGCGCGGGCCTGGCGCTGGCCGTTTTGGCGGCCAAACCACGAAAAGTTGGAGTTGATTCAAAGTGCAACCCGTTGCCGGGTCGATGAGGCAGAAAGAGCACGCCCTGGGGTCACTGGTGATTCCCAGCCAGAAGCTGACATCCAGACCGCCAGTGCACCCGTCAGTGCGAGCCCGCCCTGCCGGGCGCTGGCCGGGCCAACGTCTGTATACCTCTCGCGAGACAAAAGCATGCATCTAGCCATCGGTCATTATTCCATCGGCGCCCATGACGGCGTCAATACGGTCATGTGGCGAACGATCAACCGGTTATGCCAGATTGATCCCACCTTGCACATCACGCTCTTTGGCAAGGCCTCCGACCACATCGAGGCTTTCTTGCCATGGCGACAGGGCCGACTGGAATACTGCAACGTCGAAGAGATGAGCCCCGACTACGCCATTCCCGGACTGGAAGACAAGACGATCAAGATTCAGCAAGTGCATGATTACATCTGGCACGGAACAAACGTCGCCGGCCGCTTGCAGCAACGCTTTCGCGACGCCAACGTGGTCCTCATTGAAAATCTCTCCGTCGGTATCAACCCTTCCATCACCTATGCGTTCTATCTGTGGAGCCGCCGAGAGTACCAGCAGGGCACTTCCAAACGCTTTCTCGTTCGCGTACACGATTTTGCCCAGCAGCGACCGGCAAACTTCCAAAATATCAAAAAATTCCAGGCCTACCTCCCCGCCGATATGCCCGATTGGCACCAGATATTGTATCCCGCCACCCCTAACGTCGAATATATCGCCATCAACACCACAGACTACTTCCGCCTCTTGGACCACGGAATCGAGGCACGACACGTCTGGTATGTGCCCAACAGTATCGACCCCTCTCTATGCCACAAAGACGACGGCCAAGGCCCCTTACGCGAGCTGTTGAACCGCAAAAAAGGAATCGATCCCCACGCCTCCCTCCTCTTCTACCCCGTCCGCGCCATTCCCCGCAAAAACGTCGAAGAGGCCTTCTTCCTGCTCAAAATGCTCAATATCCTCGCGGCCGACCCCGAGTATCAGCAAAAGTACCACCTCGACACCACCTTTCACCTGGTCGTCTCCCTCGAGGGCTCCAGCCCCCAGGAGAAGGCCTACACCCAGAGACTGAGAGACTACGCCCGTGACCACCAGCTGCCCGTCACCATCGACATCAGCGACCTCGTCGCCCTGCACCGCCAGTACCATCCAGATCACCCCGACCGACTGCTCAAGTACGGCGTCGCCGACATGTACGCAGCCGCACGCATGACCCTGACCACCTCCGTCATGGAGGGCTTTGGCTTTGTCTTCATCGAGCCTTGGGCCGCCTGCGTGGGCGTCATTGGCCGAAACCTGCCCGCCGTGTCCATGGATTTCAAAAAGGCCGGACTCTGCCTCGATCACCTCTATAACGTGCTCTTGGTCAATGGCGAGGACTTCGCCGATTTGGGCGCCGACGATCCAGATGCCGGACTGGAACGCCGCCTCGCTGAGATAAAAAAGCTCGACGACAGCGAATATCTACGCATGATTCTCCAGAAAAACGGCGCCCCGCTGCGAGCGACCTTGAAAATGTTTAGACCCGAGCGACGACAAAGTGTCACCCAGAATATCGTCCAGAGCAATCGACGCAAGGTCCTCGACAACTACGCCACCCCCGCCGTGGTCGATCAACTGCACCGCATTATTCTCGCTCAGGAGCCAACCTATCTGTCCCCAAGACATACGCGACAGATTTCAGAAACCCTGCCGGCCAACGCCTACGACACGGACTAGCCACACACCACCTGGTCGGACCGAATCGCTCCGGGGAAAATAACGTCAACGCCCAAAGGTTATCGGACAAAGCGTAGTGGCTTAATAAAAAATTGATTTCGACATAACCTGCTCTCCGTGGAGGGCTTACAGCTGCGACCGAGCCGCGGCCCGTTTGACATGAAGAGTTCTGATCGTATATTTTCCTATAGTATCATGCT